>JBGSXN010000200.1:0-3321 GCA_041751355.1 Pyrinomonadaceae bacterium | reverse complement strand
ACACTTACGGGGTTATCTGTTAAAGTAGCTGACAAAACTAGGATATCTCCACGAGATTCTGTGATGTGGCCGGAAAAGGCGGGAAAAACCGCTATCTAATTTATAACCTTATTGGTATAAGATTTACAATACCAAAGATCTTCAGCAGTGTTCCAAACGCTCCAATGTCGCCTGCACCCGTTAAACTTTTGATCGCAACTAATAATACCGGCAAGCTTAAAGAGTTTGAAAATATGCTCATGGGCCTGCCATTCCAACTGTTGTCACTCGCCAATTTCACTAATGTTTCCGGGGTTGCCGAAACGGGAGCAACATTCAGTGAGAACGCAAGGCTAAAAGCAGTCGGCTATGCGGGCCAGTCAGGTGTAACAACGCTGGCAGACGATTCGGGACTGGAGATCCAGGCCTTGGGAGGGCGGCCCGGTATAAACTCCGCACGTTACGGAGGTCCGGATATTGATTTCGGTTCAAAGATGGATATGCTGCTGAGCGAGTTGGCTGGAACGTCGAACTCGCAAAGGAAAGCTCGCTTCGTGTGCGCGATAGCCATCTCCGATGGCCGTGGAAGGATTTTGTTTGAAGCCGAGGGCGTTTGCACGGGCCGGATCGCAGAAAATCGCAGGGGCGATGGTGGATTTGGGTATGATCCGATCTTCCTCCCGGACGGACATGAAAAGACGTTTGGCGAACTCCCTGCGCAGATAAAAAGCGAAATCAGCCACCGCGCACATGCTTTTCGCGTAATAATCCCATTTTTACGGCATTTTGCCGCAAATTGACTTGACCTCGGGGGTTTTCAGGCTTAGAATTCGACACTTGGAATCGTTTCTCCTTTGAAACACGGGGCGTAGCACAGCCTGGTAGTGCGCACGGTTTGGGACCGTGAGGCCGCAAGTTCGAATCTTGCCGCCCCGACCAATCTTTTCTTTTCGGATTGGTCGACTTTCCCTCTTTGCCGGGGCATCTATCAGGCAATCTGATCTATTATTCTCAACCAACTGGAGGTTACTTAAAATATGGCTCGTATGACACAAACGGAAATCATCAGCAGCTTGGCTGATTCGTCGGGACTAAAGAAAACCGATGTAAAGGCAATGTTTGACGCTCTGGCGTCCCTCGCTACTGACGAAGTTAAGAAGAATGGCGAATTCACGCTTCCGGGGTTCGGCAAACTCAAAAAGACCCATCGAAAGGCTCGTGACGGCCGCAACCCTGCAACCGGGGCTGTGATCAAGATCCCGGCAAAGACGACCGTGAAATTCAGCATTGGCAAAGCGATGAAAGACGCGGTTGCCTAGGCAATACATCATAATGTGAGTGGTTTTCACGTAACCGGCAAATCTTGTGGTTTGCCGGTTTCACATTTTTAAACATTTTTCCCCGCTTCGCAAAAAAAAAGTGGTGACATACGATATTTTTTCTGTTACCATTTCGTTACAGTTGAGACAACGGCCGCAAGGATTTTTTTCAGCAACTTTTTGGCTGAAAATTTCAACTCATTATTTCGGATAGGCATTATGTTTCGTGCTTTTTCGATTCGTTTATAAAACGAACCCTTCCCCCGTTTAGGGTAAATATTTGGAACAAAGGAGAATTTAAAAGTGGCAGCAGCTAGACCCATGACCTTGCAGGACAGAGTTCTGCAAATTGACCATATACAAGCACGCCGGTTTTCTAAACTGGCTGGCGATGCCGTGGATATTGCGGCAGAAGGTATCATCAGACATCTTCGGGCGTGCGCTCGAATGGACGTAAATCCTGACGCTTCAGCAGTCCGTGAGATCATCGACGACGCTCTTAACGGCCGCCGTGTTTTCGCCGAGACGTCTAACGACCTCTTGGCCGCTTAGTTTTTATATTTTTAATAGTATTACCGATTTTGACCGCTCTCTTTGGAGGGCGGTTTTTTTGTCTGGCGCAGCATCAATCGGTAAAGCACATATTTTCCATGGGTTTCCCCGGCATCCCGAACGTACCATTTATCAACATTCTCAAGAAAAGGCTCGAACTGGTTTGAGACGACGAGGTAATCCAAAGGAATCACGCCCGAAGATGCCGGGTCAAAACCGATGGAATAGCTTTCGAATTTACTGACCTCATCATCGATCTCGCCAAAGGTCAATGGCCTATATTCTGCATTTAAGCGGTCGGTATGACGCCCCCAGCCGAATATGGCTATCATCGAAACAAAATCATGGCCTCGCTTCATGCCATTCCCGAGATTTTCGGAACTTACCCCTTCGTAGTATAACTGCTGAAAGTAACGTTCCTTATTTTCCTCCCAAGTAACGCCCGCAAAAACATGCTGATGACGTGCCCAAAGCACTGACTGAGGTGCCACCGTTGGAAGGTCATCGGCCTCGGCCGTGCCGAAGTACAGTACGGTACGCTTATGAGCCGACGCATCATTTGCCCCGAGTTCGGCCAGCCGCCGGCCTACCGGATAAGCTTCGTCACGAGCAATGTTTACGTCATCCAGAATACGCACCGTATAGTGGCATTCGACGAATCCCCAGATAACAGCCAATAGTGCTAAGGACGCTGCCGTGAGTTTCGCCGTCGTGCTTTGACTCGCCGAAAAGCTCTTCCAGATCAAGCCAAGGGTCAACACGACAGCGAGCCCCGCGACATAATTGCCAATAAATACCTGGTAATGGATCGGCTGGAGCGATTGGCCGGTAATGACCTGTTGATTGAATACCGCTATCGTTGTCATAGCAAGCGATAGAGTAAAGATCGTGTGCGGGTCTCTAAGCGAAATGATTTTAAGAACTGCTCCCAACACGATCACGGCTATCACCGCAAAACCGATCAGTTCTGGCGGGCGAGTTAGGTCGGGGGCGTGGGTTCGGATGAGCATTTGGACGTCATCCATTGTATGTGAGCGATTTGAAAGCAGATAGGCATATGGAACTAAAAATACTGCAGACGCAACTCCAACTCCAAAAAGAGCTTTCAGGTGGAATCGCCATCCGGTCGGTCGAGCAATTACCCAACAGACCCCAAGGCAGAACAGCCAAGCAGCGGCTGTCGTCCAGACATAGAAATACGAAAAAACGGTATAGCCGAATGCCAGCGACGAAAGAGCTACCAAAACTAGCGGCGAATTGAGGCCGAAATTAAGACTAGTGCCTTTACCCGTCTCCGCCGAATCATTTTTCTGGCTATCGCCTGATGCCGGGGAATCGTATCGATCCAATAACCGCCAGACAAGCCCAATAAACACACAGAAGGCAGGAAATGCCATCGCCGGCACGTAACGCCTGAAGCCGGGAAAATATGGATAAGAATATCCGGTTCCGAGGATCTCGCCTATTGCCC
>JBGSXN010000199.1:0-4049 GCA_041751355.1 Pyrinomonadaceae bacterium | reverse complement strand
TCGGACTAAAGGCTATCGTATTCCAGACATAATATCGTTCACCAAGATGAATCAGTCGATCAACTTTATTAGCTTTAGTTTCTTTACCTTTTACTATTTTGGTAAAGCGGCTGAGCGTGGGTTGAGATGATGTAAATCTTAAAGAAACCTTGCAAATGCCGTGAAGCTCAAAAGTTCACGGCTTTTTTGTATTCGGAGTTATGAATATGCAGATCGAACATAAACGAACCGAGATAGACGACATCGATGCGTCGATCGTCGGATTACTCAACCGCCGGGCGGAGCTTGCACGGGAGATCTCGATCCTCAAGATGAGAGCCGGGCTCGGAATCATTGATGGCAGTCGAGAACAGGACGTCATTAGGCGAGCGGCTGCGGCAACTGTGCATCAGTCCGATGTTGACGGTGTCGAAAACATTTTTCGTGCCATTCTCAAGGAATCGCGTCAGATCCAGGCGGCTATGCAGGCCGAGTTGGCCGCGAATGGGGTGCGTTCATGACTGCGATCGCGATCCAGGGAGTTACGGGCTCATATAGCGAGGAGGCCGCTCGGCGATTACTAGGCGAGTCAGCGCGACTGCTCGAATGTATTAGCTTCGCCGAGGCAATGCGGGCTCTTATTGAAGGATCCGCGTCGGGTGCAGTGCTGCCGCTGAGAAACAAGATAGTTGGCGATATCGCGGCAGTTGGGGAACTGATCCGAAACAACGCAGTTCGTATAGTCGACGAGTTCGATCTCGCGGTCGATCATCAACTGCTCGGCACACCGGACGCGGGGTTAGAGGACGTCGAGCGGGTCAGTTCGCACATTGAGGCGTTGCGGCAATGCAAAAGGTTTCTTGACGCTTATCCGCATATCGAGCGTGAAAGCAGGCCGGACACCGCGTCGAGTGTTCGCGACGTATTACGAGAGAATCGTAAGGAATGGGCAGCGATCGGCAGCCCGAGGGCGGCCCGGATCTACGGGGCAAAAGTGTTAAGAACCGGAATCTCCGATGAAGCGGAAAACTGGACGACCTTTGGATTAATAGAAAGAACGGGGGACATTGATCATGCATGATGTTGGAATTCTCAAATCGAAGAATGTTGGCAGCTTTCCGGAGAACGGGTTGCCGCTCGTAAAACTTAAGGCATCGGAACGCTCTGTGGTTTGGGTCCGTGATATCGCTATAGGCGGCGACGACATCGTTGTGATGGCCGGCCCTTGTTCGGTCGAAACGCGTGAGCAGGTTACAGAAACCGCTATCGCAGTAAAACGCCTCGGGGCATCCATCCTCAGGGGCGGTGCTTACAAGCCGCGTACCTCGTCCTATGATTTCCAGGGCCTTGGTGTCGAAGGCCTGCGGCTGCTTCGTGAGGCGGGAAACGCTGCGGGTATGCCCGTCGTAACCGAGGTAATGAGCGAGGACGACGTGGCGATCGCCAGCGAATATGCCGACCTGATCCAGATCGGTGCACGTAATATGCAGAATTTCGCCCTTTTGAGAAAGTTGGCAAAATCTAACAGGCCGCTGCTCCTCAAACGGGGGCCATCGGCTACGGTAAAAGAGTGGCTGGCTGCCGCCGAATATCTGCTGCATGGCGGAAATGACAATGTCGTGCTTTGCGAAAGGGGTATCAGGACGTTCGACAGCAGTCTGCGGAACACGCTGGATCTTGCCGGAGTTGCATTGGTCAAGGAAATGACCCATTTACCCGTCATCGTTGACCCTTCTCATGCAACAGGAAAGCGTTCGCTGATCTCAGCAACCGCAAAAGCCGCGATAGCGGTTGGTGCAGACGGCGTTATTGTGGAGGTACACCCCCATCCGGAACAAGCATGGTCGGACGGAGCACAGTCGCTAACATTCGATGGGTTTGGAAAAATGATGAATGACATGCGGCAGCCGCTTAGGAGCATTAGTTCGATGGCGACCCGGCCGCCTCTCGCTCTGGGATAATGCGGATTAGCAAGGCACGACCGATCTTGTCATTCAATGGTCACCAGCACATCGCCCGAGGAAACGGTGGAATCCACAGCAAATCGGATCTCTCTAACAGTTCCGGCCTTGGGCGATCTTAACTCGTTCTGCATTTTCATCGCCTCTACCACGATGATGCCCTGGCCCTTTTCAACCTCGGAACCAACATCGACCAATACTCGCACGATCTTGCCCGGCATGGCGGTCCGAATCTCGGCGGGCCCGTCCGCCGCCGTTGCGTCGCTGCCCGAGCTTCGTAAAAGTTTCGGGTCGACAAGCTTGATCGCAAACTGCTCGTTTCTGATCGTTACATTTGTCTTACCCTGGGCATCGTTGACGGGCGATACCAAGGCCTCGTAGATCCGCCCTTCGTGTTTGATGAGGTAACTATTGGATTCCGGCTCAGACACTTCGAGGTCGTAATGCCGCCCGTTTACTTCGGCTATCAATCTATCGCCGTCGTATCGTACCTCGACATCGAACGTTTCAGTATCGACCTCCGCTGTTAGTTTCATGAAAGTTTATTCAGCCTTATTCGGCTGAGGGGTCACTCGAAGATACGGTTTGACCGTTTTCCAGCCGGCGGGAAACTTTTCCCTGGCCTCTTCGTCCGAAACCGAGGGCACGATAATGCAGTCATCACCATTCTTCCAATTGACCGGCGTCGCCACGCTGTAGCCCGATGTAAGCTGGAGCGAATCGATAACCCTCAGCAGCTCGTCAAAATTCCTGCCCGTACTCGCCGGATACGTGAGCGTCAGTTTCACTTTTTTATCCGGTCCGATCACGAAAACAGAACGCACCGTGAAGGTATCATTGGCATTCGGATGGATCATGTCATAGAGGTCCGAGACCTTGCGGTCGGCATCAGCGATCATCGGAAAATTGACGGCGGTGCCCTGAGTTTCCTCAATATCTTTTTCCCAGCCATGGTGAGAATCCAGCGGGTCGACGCTTAGGCCCATTACCTTAACGTTTCGTTTGTCGAATTCCGGCTTTAGCTTCGCGGCCATTCCGAGTTCGGTCGTGCAGACCGGTGTGTAATCCTTCGGGTGTGAAAATAGAACGCCCCAGCTGTCGCCTAACCATTCGTGAAAATTGATCGTTCCGTGGGTAGTTTCAGCCGAAAAATCCGGCGCAGTATCGCCCAATCTGATAGCCAATATCTTGTCCTCCTGAATTTTCAATTAGTATACCAAACGTGAGAAGGTCATTCCGACTCGGCAGGGGCATTGGAATCATCTTCTTCGGCCCTGCGAAGCCTTATAAGGTGAAGCTTCTTTTCGTCCGCTTTTATTATCTCGACCGACAGGCCGCGGAGTTCGAGTTTCTCACCTATCTTTGGCACATAGCCCGCCTCGCTGGTAACGAGGCCGGCGATGGTCGTATAATCCTCATCCTCGAGATCTGCGTCAAAGAGCCGCTCGATCTTATCGATCTCGGTCGAACCGATCACATCCCAATATCCGTCAGCACCCTGGATGATCTCAATTATCTCTTCGTCCTCGTCTTCGTCCTCGATCTCACCGACGATCTCTTCGAGAATGTCCTCAACAGTAATGAGGCCTGCCACGCCGCCGTACTCGTCGATCACGACCGCGATCTGGACGTGATCGTTCTGCATCGTCTTTAGCAGCTCGGCGGCGGTCTTGGTCTCGGGTACAAAAAAAGCGTCGCGAAGGACCCCGCTGACCGGTTCATCCTGCTTGCCTTCGGCCCAGGCCTGCAGCAGATCGCGGACGTATATCACGCCCTCAATACTGTCGATCGTGTTGCGGTAAACCGGAATGCGAGAATATTTTTTCTCGACTATCAGGTCCCGGGCGGCCTCGATCGATGAGTCTATCGATAAGGCGACGATCTCGGTACGGGGAGTCATTATTTCAGCGGCCCTGGTGTCACTGAACTCGATCATCGTTTCGATCAATTCGCGTTCGCTTTCTTCAATAATGCCCTCGGCTTCGCCGACCTCCATTAACGCGTGAAAGTCCTCGGCATTATCTTCGGCCCGCTCCTCGGCAGTTTCCGGTGTAGCGATTGCATCCAGCTTTTGTCGGGCCTTTGAGCGGCGGGCGATCGGTTCCAGGA
>JBGSXN010000198.1:0-9186 GCA_041751355.1 Pyrinomonadaceae bacterium | reverse complement strand
GCTTTTCTCGTCTCTATCCATTATGTCTATAAACGAGCGGTCGATCTTTAGCCGATCGAACGGAAATCGCTGCAGATAGCTAAGCGACGAGTATCCCGTGCCGAAATCGTCTGTCGAGAGTGCGATGCCGAGTTCATCGAGTTCGGAAAGCACCCTGAGCGATTTTTCGCTGTGCTCCATAACGGTACTTTCGGTGACTTCGAGTTTAAGCTGGCTCGGGTCGAGTCCGGTAGCGGCGAGTATCGCCTTAACCTGTGACGTCAGATTTGGATGCATTAGCTGTTTGGCCGAGAGATTGACGCTGACCGATAGGTGTATTCGGAATCGCTGCTGCCATTCGACGATCTGTCGGCATGATTCCTCAAGGATCCATTTTCCGATCTGAATGATCAAACCGGTTTCTTCGGCAACGCCGACGAATTCATTTGGCTGGATAAGCCCGTGAACGGGATGGCGCCATCTTATCAGCGCTTCAAATTCACTGACGCGGCCCGATGCCAGATCGACGATCGGCTGATAGAGGGCTTCAAACTCATTTCTTTCTACGGCATGGCGAAGATCTGTTTCGATCTGCAGCAGATTCATGTTGCGGGCATGCATCTCCTGGTCGAAGATCTCGAACCGCGCTTTGCCTGATTCTTTGGCACGATACATAGCGGCGTCGGCGTCCCTTAGGAGTTCTTCGGCAGTTCTAGGTACGCTTCCAGACACGATTATGCCGATACTTGCTGTAGTAAAGACCTCATAATTCTCGATTTTAAAGGGTTCAGATATCTTTGACTGAAGCCTCTCGGCCACGCCTACAACTTCAGACATTTCCCCGCTGCGATTGAGGAGTATCGTAAATTCATCGCCCCCTAGACGGGCCACGATGTCGCCCGGACGAACGCATGACGTCAGCCTTTCCGCGATTGCGATCAGAAGCTTGTCGCCCACGGCATGGCCGAGACTGTCATTAATTACCTTAAACCTGTCCAGGTCGAGAAACAGTACTGCGAACCGCGAGTATTTGTTCCCGTCGGCCCGTTCGACCGCCTGCCGCAAGTGATTCATGAACTGAACGCGGTTCGGCAGGTCGGTGAGGGTGTCGTGCAGCGCATAATAACGAAGCTTGTCTTCGGCCTGACTTCGTTCGGTTATGTCCCTGAAACAGCAGACCCTGCCGACAGGATCACCGCCCATTGACTGCGGCTGCGAGTATCGCTCATAAATGCGGCCGTCACGGAGCTCCATCAGAGCGGTTTCTGTAGCATGCGGGTCAGAATAGAGAGTTTCAACTCCTTTGAGAAATTGCTCCGGATCCTTGAGTTGGCGGGCGATATAGCGCACCATTTTCGCGCCCGTACCGGGTTCGACCATGTCATCGTTTAAACCCCACATTTCCCTAAACTTCTTATTGCATGTGACGATTTTTCGATCGAGGCTCATCACAACGATACCGTCGGCGGTCGATTCGAACGTTGATGCGAAAAGCGAAACCGTATTGTGAAGCGCGATCTCGGCCTGCCGGCGTGCCGTAATGTCGCGAGCAATGCCCTGAACCCCGACAGGCGTCCCGTTCGCAATTATCAGCCGTGTGCTCAGTTCCAAAGTGACTCGCCGCCCTTGTTTCGAAATGATCTCGAGTTCGTAGGTGGTAGGCCGGTCGCCGGCGACCTTCTTCCCGGTCATCGTGCGGGCAGCTTCCAAAAACTCCGGAGCCACAACCTGTGAGAGGTTCATGCTAAGAGCCTCCTCGCGTGAATAGCCGGTAATTATCTCTCCCGCTCGATTGAGCGAGGTAAAATTTCCCTTAAGGTCGTGGGTGTAAATGAGGTCATTTGCATTCTCGAATAGGTCGCGATAGCTTTCCTCTGTTTTTCGAATTGCTTCGGCGGCAAGTTTACGTTCGGTGACATCCCGGGCGATTCCCTGCACGGCAACGGGAACTCCATCCTTGGTGATAATGCTGCTGTTGATCTCGAGCGTCACCATTTTTCCACTCTTGTTAAGGCAATCCACCTCGTAAACGGTCTGCTTAGCTTCGCCGGTGAGTTTCAAGTTTAAATTGTGCTTGATCAAATCGAGATGTTCGGGCGAGGTTATCTCGGATATATTAAGTTTGAGGGCCTCGTCCAGTGTGTAACCCAATACGCGTTCGGCGACTTCGTTGATAGATATGTAGTTTCCAGCGAGGTCGTGTACATAAATAATGTCGTTCGCATTCTCGAATAGCTGCCGATATTTTGCCTCGCTTTCCCGCAGGGCGTCACTCGCCATTCGGGACTCTGTGACGTCTTGCCACATCACCATGCCGGCAAATATTTCGCCGGATTCATTTCTGACGGGAAGTACATTGACCTCGTATGCCCCGTCGGGGTAGGCGAATTGGAGCACAACATCTTCGCCTCTGAGCGCCCGTTCGTAATATAGAGCCCACTCGCTGGATATATCGTCGGGAAAAACTTCAAAAAGCGTCTTGCCCTCAAATTTTTCCGCCGACCAGTCATGAATATTTAACTGCTGGCCATCGGCGAGCGTGTATCTGTAGTCGTGATCAAACAACAGCACGGCAGTGCGAGGAATCGTCCTCGCGAGAGTTCGATAAAGTCGTTCCCGGTTCACCAACTCATCTTTGGCCTGACGCTGTTCGGTTATATCGAGTATCACACCCTGCCAGCAAATTGGATCGCCCTTCTCATTCCTGATAAAACAGCTTCGGTCACGGATCCACAAAACGGTTCCGTCTTTGCACATGACCCGATATTCGAAGTCAATGCTTTCGCCCCTTTTCATCGCGGACCTGGTGGCCTCGAGGACGCTTCCCGCATCATCGGGATGGATAACGCGATCCCAGATGTCCGGTTTTGTCAGCCAGTCTTTTAGGGGGTACCCAAACCGTTTGAATGTCGGGCTAATATAGATAGGCCGGTGCGGCGGGGCGGATTCGACAGCGTAAAACATTACCGGCAGGTTCTCAATAAAGCTTCGGAACACTCCGTCGTCGGGAGGGAGGGAACTCGAAGATGCTTGAACGTCACCTTCCGTCGTTGCGGAAAGAAGTTCTTTGCGTGCTTTTGGCTGGCGGAAAGTTTGCGGGTTATTTCCCATACGGGGCGAACGGAACTGGGGTATACGGAAGTATCCTAACTATAAACAACCGAGTAATCTACGCAGCTTAAAATCTGTAAATGAACGGTTTATCGTCGGACAGGTAGCAGGTGTGGCAGAGCAGGCTGGAATTGCCTCTCAGACATATTAGCATTCTCGCTGGGCTCGTGGCTACCTTTTTTATGTTGAATGTCCAAGTTGATTTGGCCGATTTAGTCGCTCGTCTAACTTCTCCATTAGGCAGAAACACGCTAGACTAACTAGTACCCCTTCAAGTCTAAAAACATTATGAAAAAGCTGATCTTCGCTGTATTCTTCCTCTCGATCACCGGCGGCCTGAACGCACAGACAATGCCCGCTGATGCGGACCCGAAACTTTGGGAAAAGGCCCTTAATATACATAAAAAGGCAATTATTATTGATGGCCATAACGACATTACTGGTCCGATGGTCGATCAGGATTTTAATCTTGCCGATGATTCGACTGGGCGTATCCAGTTAGGAGGCGACCCGTACCACACGGACCTTAATAGATTGAAAAAGAGCGGCATCACAGGCGAATTCATGTCGATCTATGTTTCGGGCGCAATGCTAAAGACCGGCGGGGCTATGCGGCGCGCTATGGACATGATCGACGCGACTTATCGCGAAGCCGAGCGGCATAACGATCTGGTGATGTGCACGACCGCGGCCGAGATCCGGCGGGCCAAGAAGCAGAACAAGATCTGCCTGCTGATGGGTATCGAGGGCGGTTACGCGATAGAAAATTCGCTGCATGCGCTCCGAAATTTTTATCGCCTGGGCATCCGCTACATGACGCTGACGCATAACGTTACGCATGATTGGGCGGACGCTCACGGCGATGAGAAGCGGAACAACGGTCTTTCCGAATTTGGCAAAGAAGTAGTTCGAGAGATGAACCGCCTGGGGATCCTTGTGGACATATCACATGTGTCCGATAAGGTCATGCACGATGTTCTCGATATTACGAAGGCGCCGCTGATCGCATCGCATTCAGGTGCCCGCGGCGTCAGCAACCACACACGTAACGTTCCTGACGATGTCTTGAAGCGGTTGCCGCAGAACGGCGGAGTCATCATGGTGGTATTTTATTCGGCATTTCTTGACGACCGGACGGCTCGGGAGCAAAGCGAGCGGTCTGTGAGACTGCGCGATCAACTTGCCGCCTTACGCGAACAGCACATAACTGACGATGCCGCTTTTTACGCCGCCCGGAACAAGCTTTACGAGGCGAACCCGATCTATATGGCCGATTACCGCCGGATCGTCGATCATATTGACCATATAAAGAAGGTCGCGGGCATCGATCATGTTGGGATCGGATCTGATTACGACGGCGTGCCGTTCCTTCCGCCGCCAATGAAGGGTGCTGAGGACCTCGCCCTTGTCACTTATGAAATGCTCCGCCGCGGCTACACCGAAACTGAGATCCGCAAGGTCCTCGGTGAGAATGTGCTCAAAGCGATGGAGCGTATGGAAAAGGTCGCGGGAAGCCGCCAGATCAGCGGACAGGGAAGCCTGAAAAAGATCAAGTAAGTCAGACTCATTCAGATGTTTGAGGCCATTGGGAGCGAGATCGGCCAGTTCATGCAGCGTCAACGTGCGGAGTTTGAAAGGGAACGACTGCTCACTCAGGAGATGACGTTACGTCAACAGGCCGAACGTGCAAGCCGTCTAAAGGACGAGTTTCTCGCAACGGTTTCACATGAGCTGCGAACTCCGCTCAATTCGATATTAGGCTGGGCCCAGATAATGCGCCGTGAATCTCTCGACGATCAAAAGCGCGAAGCAGCTCTCGAAACAATATTTCGCAATTCCCGAGCGCAGGCACTGCTGATTGACGATCTCCTCGATATGTCGCGTTTGATCACCGGCAATTTTCCATTAAACCTGGTTCCGACGTCGATCCGATCTGTTGTCGAGGCAGCGGTCGAGATCGTTAGGCCGCAAGCCGGATCCAAATCGATCGACCTGACGACGGATTTTCGTTCGGACGACGTCGATATTACCTGCGATTCGGAACGCGTTCAGCAAATTGTGTGGAACCTCCTGGTAAATGCTATGAAATTCACGCCGGAAGGCGGAGAAGTCCGGGTGATTGTTGATACGTCCGACGACCACGTATCCATTGCTGTTCGAGACAACGGAGAGGGAATCGCCCCGGAATTCCTGCCCCACGTATTTGACCGTTTCCGTCAGGCCGACAGCACGAGCACGCGCCAGCATCGTGGGCTCGGATTGGGACTTGCGATCGTCAGTAATCTTGCCGAACTTCACGGTGGGACGGTCTCGGTTGCGAGCGATGGGTTAGGGCAGGGATCGGAGTTCACGCTCCGTTTGCCCCTCACCAAAAGTAACGCGTCGGAAAGCGTTATCGCCGAGGATATAGCCGGTTCAAATGGCAAGCCGTCGTCAAAGCCTGACAGCATCTCTCTCAAGGACATTCGCGTCTTGATCGTTGAGGACGATCCGGATGCTGCTGAAATGCTGCGTTATGCACTTGGAGCAGTTGGAGCTCAAACTCGAAATGCGTATTCGGTGGCTGAGGCGATCAATTCGCTAGGTGAGTGGGTCCCGAATGTAGTCCTGTCCGATATCACCATGCCTGATGAAGACGGATACTCACTGATAAAACGTATTCGTGGCATGCAGACGCCGGAGCTTGCTGATATCCCTGCTATTGCTTTGACTGCGATGGCACGATCTGAAGACGGAGATCGTGCTATTTCCTCCGGCTTTCACTTACACATTCCGAAGCCTGTCGATATCGATGAACTTACGAAGGCGATCACAACGCTCCTGGATCCGCACTGAGAGTTTGTCGTCAGGTGACCACGATTTCGTGACGCCCATGATTTCGGAATTCTCGGGGAACGTCTTCTCAAAGCGATGGAGCATATGGAAAAGGGCGTGGGCAGCCGGCAGATCAGCGGGCAGGGAAGCCTGAAAAAGATCAAGTGATGGAAGTCCCGATTCGACTTGACTCGGGAATCAAACAATCGTATAAATCATTCAATTTCTATTAATCGAGCGGCTGGTTGCTTTAAGGATGCTGGTAACTGCCTGGTATTCTCGCCAGACGTGCATCTATCTTTTGAGAGGAGACCTATTAATATGAAAAAGACATTTCTTGCATCGATGGCGGTTATTACCGCCGCATTTTTTACAGCCTGCGAACCTGCGGCAAACACTAACAGCAAAGCGGCAAATGCTCCGGCGAACAATGCGGCGGCTACAGCTCCGGTTGCAGACAAGGCAACGGTCGAGGCTGAAGTGCGAAAGGTGATGGATGACTTTGCCGCGGCCCTGAACAAAGGCGATGCCGCCGCGCTCGACAGGATTTACTCGGACGAATACAACCTGATCGACCAGGACGGAGTGGCCCAAACTAAGTCTTCGAGACTCGAATCCATCAAGTCGGGCAAGATCAAATGGGAAGGCCTTAAATTTGGCGACCTCAAGATCAAGACCCATCCGGCCGGCGATGGGGCTATCATCATTGGACATGCCACGGGCAGGACAACGATGGATGGCAGGACGGAAGAGCGAAACTCGATGGTGACGTGGGTCATGGGCAAAACGAAAGACAAGGGATGGCAGTTCATGAGTGCCCAGATCACCGACATCAAGGCCGGTGCGGCCAAGCCGGAAGACGCAAAGACCGACGACAAGCCTGCTAACTCGGTTTCTGAAAAGAACTAGCTGTTTGAGTCATGCACAGAAAATAAAGGCGTGGACATCTCTAGACCACGCCTTATTTTTTGTTTTGAATTAGCCAAAAGATTCCCTTACGCTCCCGCCCCATGGCACTTTTTGAATTTCTTGCCTGAGCCGCAATAGCACGGTTCATTGGGCTTCATTTTCGGAGTGTCGCGGACGTACGGCGTGTGGCGGGCGGCTTCGGCGCCGGCTACTTCGGCGGTGCCCATGGCACCTGTAAACGCCATTCCGGCGGCCTGGCGGCGGGCACGCTGCATTTCGAGACGTTCGAGACGCTCTCGCTCTTCCTGTTCGTCGCGGCTTACGATCTCAAGGTTAAACAGGGCTTTGGTTGTATTGGTATCGATACGGTCGAGCATGTCCTGAAACATTTCAAACGACTGCTTTTTGTATTCGACGAGCGGATCCTTTTGGCCGTAGCCGACGAGGCCGATGCCCTGTTTGACGTGGTCGATTGAGAGCAAGTGATCCTTCCACTGCGAATCGATGATATTGAGCATAATGTAACGCTCATAGGCCCTCAGGCTCTCGGCCCCGGCAAGTTTCTCCTTTTCTTCGTAACTTGCTTTCGCCTTTTTCCAGATCAGGTCCTGGATCTCATCGGGATTCATGATCCTAAAGTCGACACCTGCATCGCGGGCCGGGTCGATGGCATAAATGCTCTCGATCTCAGCCGCGTAGGTATTTATTTCCCACAGGTCGGGTGTGAGTGTAAGGCTGAGCATGCTGTCTGTAAGGTCATGCAGCAGGTCACGGGCGACGCCTTTTTCGCCAAGCAGATACTCACGATGCTCCGGTTCGAACATAAGCTGGCGCCTGAGACCGTAAATGGTCTCACGCTGCCGGTTCATCACGTCATCATATTTCAGAACGTGTTTGCGCGTTTCAAAATTGCGGGCTTCGACAGCTTTCTGGGCACGTTCGATCTGTTTTGAAACCGTTCTCGACTCGATGGCAACGCCCTTTTCCATACCGAGCCATTCCATCATCGAACGCACCTTGTCGCCCGCGAAGATCCGCATCAGATCGTCCTCGAGAGAGAGGACAAACCTCGTCGATCCCGGATCTCCCTGACGGCCTGCACGGCCGCGAAGCTGATTATCGATACGCCGGGACTCGTGACGTTCGGTACCGAGAATGTGAAGTCCGCCAACGCCGACGACGTCCTTGTGTTCTTCGGCTACCACGCGCTTTGCTTTGGCAAGCTCCGCCTCAAATTGCTCGGGTGTCGCTTCGTCGGGGTTTATCTCCTGACGCTTGAGATACTCGCGGGCGAGAGAATCAGGATTGCCGCCGAGAAGAATGTCGGTACCGCGGCCCGCCATGTTGGTGGCGATCGTCACAGCACCTTTGCGGCCCGCTTGAGCAATGATCTCCGCTTCCTGCTCGTGGTACTTGGCGTTGAGGACCTTATGCGGAACCCCGATCTCTTTAAGGCGGGCCGCAACCAATTCGGAATTCTCAACCGAAACCGTACCGACCAGCACCGGCTGGCCTTTTGAGTGAAGCTCCTTGATCTCGTCAACCACCGCATCCCATTTTTCGGGCAGCGTGCGATAGATCATGTCCGAGTTATCGACACGGATCATCGGCTGATTTGTGGGGATCTGTATGACGTCGAGAGTGTAGACCGTTCCAAATTCTTCAGCCTCGGTCTCGGCGGTACCCGTCATTCCGCTGAGTTTTTCGTACATGCGGAAATAGTTTTGAAGAGTAATGGTCGCGAGCGTTTGGTTCTCACGCTCGATCTTGACGCCCTCTTTCGCCTCGACGGCCTGATGAAGCCCGTCCGACCAGCGTCTACCCTGCATCAGACGGCCGGTAAAGTCGTCAACGATGATCACTTCGCCGTCCTGTACCACATAATGGTGGTCGGCTTTGTAGAGAGTGTGCGCCTTGAGAGCCTGCTCGACACAGTGGAGCAGGTCCATGTTGGATGGATCATAGAGGTTCGATACGCCCAGCAGCCGTTCGGCCTTTGATACGCCGGCCTCGGTCAAAACGGCTGAGTGGTTCTTTTCATCGACAAGATAATCACCGGTGGTGACCTTGGTCTCGGTGTCCTTATGGCCTTTCTCGAGCCTCGGGATGATCTCATTGGCCGTATAGTATTTATCAGTGGCTTCGTCTGAGGCTCCCGATATGATCAACGGCGTGCGGGCCTCGTCAATCAGGATAGAATCGACCTCGTCGATGATCGCGAAGTAATGATCCGGCTGAACCAGCGAATCGACGTCGAACTTCATATTATCGCGGAGATAATCGAAGCCGAATTCGTTATTTGTCCCGTACGTTATCGAGCAGGCGTACGCCTCTTTTCGCTCGTAATCGTCCATATCGTTTTGGATACAGCCG
>JBGSXN010000197.1:0-4551 GCA_041751355.1 Pyrinomonadaceae bacterium | reverse complement strand
GCCTTTCATTGTGAGTAGCGAGGTCTGGGCAACAATGACGATGGCTAGTATATTGCCGATAGCCGAAAACGCTAAAATTTTGTAGAGGCGGGGCGACAGATCCCAGGGCTTGATCTCATAATCATAAAATAGATCGCCCTTTTGTAATGGCGTCGCGACCCGCTCAGGTTCGTATAATGACTGCTCAAACATATAACTTATAAACTGCGTCCGAATTTCGTAAATACTACTCCGAGATTAGACGCACGGACCCGCACAAACGTTGCGGAGTAATTGAGTATTCTAGCATCTTGGCCGCACGATTTGAAAGAATTAGACATTCCTGTACCAAACCTCTAACATCTCGCTTATGCGCCGCAAGGATAACCGCAATCGCCGCCGAGCCCGACAAACGACATCGACCAGGCATCCGAAGGGTGAACGTAGAGATAAACGCGATCCTGCACCGCAAAGTTCCCCGGAAAGGGTGGTTCCGGCCCAAACGCCCAGACAGATCCGTGCGGTCGAACGGCTGCTGTCGGGCATCGGCGTGCCTGAAGTTCGGCCGTTCAAACCTGACGAATTCCAACTCGAAGCCCTGGCGGCGATCGAACACGAGGACGTTCTCGTTACCGCACCAACCGGCAGCGGCAAAACATGGATCGCCCGCGAAGAGATCCGCCGTTTGCTGGCCGCGGGGAAAAGAGCCTGGTACACCACGCCGCTAAAGGCACTGACGAATTCGAAATATGCGGAATTTTCACTCGAATTCGGCAGTGAAAATGTCGGCATTTTGACCGGGGACCGGAAGGAAAATACGAACGCTCCGCTGATCGTCGGCACAACCGAAATATACCGAAATCAGCTATTCGACGCCCTTCGCGAAGGGTTTGATGTCGGAACGGATTTTGTCATTCTCGATGAGGCCCATTACCTTTCGGACGAGGATCGCGGCCACGTGTGGGAGGAATCGATCATCCTCTCGCCGCCCCGGATCAGGCTGCTGCTGCTCTCAGCCACCGTCGGCCGGGCAGACGAATTTGCGGCCTGGATCGAGGAAGTTCGCGGAACAAAGGTCCGTGTCATCAAGGCCGGGCCGCGGCCTGTCGAGCTAAGAGCGGCATACCTTTCGACCGACCTAGAGCTATATCCCCTGTTTGGCGAAGATGGTAAATACAACAGGGACCTCGACCGTTTTACACGGCAGAGGCCCCGGGAATATCGTCGGAGAAATTAGATTTAGCCTACTTAGACTCAGCGATCAAAATATCAATGTCGGTCTGCGGCACCATCACGTCGATCGTGACGTCAGATCCGCGAGCCGCGAATTTAGCATTCTTAAGCATACGGCCGTAAACCTGTTGATCGGTGCGCTTAGAATTGACAAATATAGCGGAGCCGACCATCTGGAGGCCCTCGAGCGTATCCTTCAACCCGACCGCCTGGTCTGGCTTTTTAGTTCGTGCCATTACCTGGATCGAAGTGCCGCCGCCCGTGATATCGAGAGATCCGGTCATATACTGAATCGAATCGAGATTTGCTCCGAGAGCATCTGCCTCTAAGGGAAGCAGTTTGGTCAGCATTCCGTTGGTCCGGGCCGCAAAGCCCAGAACAGATGTATCACGGGTAGGCAGGAGGTTACGTACATCTGCGTCAACGCGACCGCGCGATTCGAGAGTTTGACGGACACGTGCGGGCGTTCCCATCACCAGCGTGCCGGCGTCGAGGGTAGTTACGGCTATCTCTTTTTTAGCGAGGCCAGTTATCAGTTTGTCCATCGCACCGGCGAGTTTGGTATTCGTCGGGCGACGTGCCTGAGCGATCGCATCTTTCGCTGAAAAGACATAGACCTTTCGCGATCCGATCATCTCTTCGCGATACGTTCCTTTTGACGCGAGTCGGGCTACAGCTACAAGCGCAGCGGCATTGATATCGCCATTAGCGATCGCGACCGTTTCATAGTCGACCTCGGTCGGCGAGACCTGTTTCATCGCAACACCCACCACTACCTGATCGAATTTGCGCAGATCGATGCCGGTTCGCGATTCCATTTCCCCGACCTTTGCCATTATTTCACCAAGCATCGGCTGGTTCGCTGAGAGGACCTTCGGCAGGGCATCGTTAAAGAACCGCTTTGAATCAATAACCGCTATGCCGTCGGATTTAGGCAGCAGCGATACGAGACGCGTTGCATCGGCCCGCTTTTTAGCGGCCTCGGAACGTTTGTCGACGGTCAGGGCAAATCCAGCGGAATTCAAGAGCAGCATGGCTGCTAACAAGAACGAGAAATACCTATACTTCATGATCATAATTCCTTTCTTAAAAACTCTTTTATCCAAAGATAACAGATGCAATATTGCTTACTAATAGTTGCCGGGATATGGCGGCTTCGAGATATAAGACGAGGCGATACGCCGGATTGTTAACGAAAATGCTAAGTCTGCATGTTGTCGGGCCGCTTCGCCTTTACAACCTCAAACTCAAACCGGAGTTCCTTGCCCCGCAGAATATAACTCAGATATTGTTCCCAGAATTTTCTGAAAAACCTTAATTTATAATTGCGGCGGTCGAGATTTACGAGAAATTCGATTCCCAGTGCCTTCCACAATCCGAGAAGCGAAACATAACAATCGACGGGCTCAAGCTGGATCTCGGTGTAAAAATCGAACACCTGTCGGCCGGGAAGGAACGTGTTAAAGGTGTACGAATTAATATGATTGCGATGCGTCGGGTCATTTGCCCAGTCAGGATTAGTGTAATGCGGAGTCAAGAGCCTGATCCGGCCGCCCGCCCGAGTTATACGGTGAAGCTCGCCGAGGAACGCCATCACATCCGGCACATGTTCAACTACGTGGTTAGATACTATCAGGTCGAATTCGTCGTCCGGGAACGGATACGGAAGATCGCCGAGATCGTGAATAATATCGGCGGCAGTGAGCGGGTTATTATCGAGCCCGATCGCACCTTCGTGTTTATTAGTTCCACAGCCAACATCGAGGATCTTCATCGAGAATAAGGTAGCAGACTCAAGGCGGAAACACGACCGGTAGGGAGTGTGCCCCGCGAGCATTCGATCTGATGAGGCACCCTCGCTACCGCTCAGGTTTCCGCCTTTCGGACAGATAAAAATGCCACAGCAGCCTAGCCGCGACTGAGCGAAACGGCCGCCACTTTTCGGCCATTACGACAAACTCGTCAGAATCGGGCCGTTTGTCCGCCAGGGTCAATTTTTGATATGCAGCATGCAGAGCAATATCGCCGCGCGGCATTACGTCCGGCCGGAGCAGGGCCATAAGCAGGTAAATGTCGCTCGTCCATTCCCCGATGCCTTTCAGCTTAATTAATTCGGCTTTCACTTTATTGTCCGGCAGATGATGCAGGCCATCAAGATCTATCCGAGCCTCGAGGACGGCCTCGGCAAGGTGCCGAGCATAGGCCGTTTTTTGCCGGCTGAATCCGACGGCCTTTAGTTCGTCGTCGCTGAGTAATAGCACCCTTTCCGGCGTTACTTCATTTAACCGAGCCTCAAGCTTGTCAAAGCATGCCTTTGCAGAAGCAAGCGAAACCTGCTGCTCAAGTATGATCTGGAGCAGAGTGGCGAATCCAGTGGGCCTGTCCCATAGCGGTGGAACACCATAAGTCTCGTAGACCCGGCCCAGGCAAGGGTCGGTTGAAAGCTCGCCGCAAGCCGCCTCAAGTGCCTTTTGATCGAGCGGAGTATGGATCAAATGCTGCATATTCGATTGTGCTCTCACCATATCGACGGCACGGCAGATTCATCAAACTCGATCGTCTCGCCATTCGGCAAAATGTGGATTATGTTGTCGATTCCCTTGGCCCGGAGCAAAGGTGACAGCATTCCAACGCGGTGACAATTTGAACGCGGCTGTTTATGTTCGGAGAGCGGTTTCGACTCAGAACACATGATCACAGTCGGCAGGTCGGAAGCGATCTCAACAATGCGGTTAATTCCCCATGCCAGGTCCTCAGGCGTGGGCTTATTTTTGCCGCCCGTTTCGGGAATGTGCTCATAACCCATGCCGTTCTCATTCAACAACTCGGCCAAGACCAGCCCATTGAATTGCGGCCAGCGGGACCGTGCAAACGCCCGCACATCACAGACAAACTCGATGTTGTATTTTCTGAGAAGTTCGAGAAAATGATCAAACGGATGGCGGCCGTGGCCGATGGTGTGGATAATCATTTGCCTATTATCCCACGCAGGCGACCGGTTAAGTCAGAGGCGAGCCACGCGTTCCAGAGTTCGAGGGCCTTAAGATATTCAGTGGTTCGAAGGCAAACGAACTCGGAGATCAGCCAAGCGGCAGTTTGGCGGTCTAGGGTGCAACCATCGCGGATCGTTCCACCGAGGTACGCTATCCATTCGGAGCTGTCATGGACCTCGCCTAAGGCCGACTGCATTTTTGAAAAGTGCTTCGCGAAGGACTTTAGGTCACCACCATAGCAATCGTTAAAAAGTTCAAGGGCGTAGCGGAGCCTTTTGGTCGAAAGCCGCAGCTTGTGAAGGAGGGGGTCGTTGAAAGGCTCGTAAATGCTTGCGGCTCGATCCAG
>JBGSXN010000196.1:0-3642 GCA_041751355.1 Pyrinomonadaceae bacterium | reverse complement strand
TCTATCGAGAAGATCCTGATTCTGTGTAAGAAATGTTCCTTCACCAAAAAATCTAAAGCGGCTGGTAAAAACCGAAAACCCTACTGAGATCGGACGGTCACGAAAATATGGCTCCTGATACGAAAACTGAATGCTCTGCTGGCGATTGCCGGCTCCGACATTGAACGAAAGTACCTCGCCGCGGCCGGCAAGGTTATTGGTCGAATATTCCAAACCAAAGAATGTACCCCCGATACCCGAAACACCACCGTTGAAAGAGATCTGTTGGCGGCCCTTTTCCTTTACCTTGACGATCAGGTCGACATCGCCCTGTTCCTCATCGGCTCGAATTTCAACATCCTGGTCCTTGTCCAGCGGGTCGAAATACTGTGTTTGATTTATCCGAACGATCGATATATCGAGCGCCCGCTGATTGTATATATCTCCTTCGTTTAGAAGGAATTCCCGACGCAGCACCTTGTCACGAGTAAACGTATTGCCCGTAAATTCTAAACGTCGAAGCGTAAACTGTTTTCCCTCTTCGATGTTGATCGTGATGTCGACAATACCCTCATTGGGGTTGGTTGGGTTGTCCTTGAATTCCGGATCGAACTCGGCCGTATATTGAACAAAGCCCTGGTCGCCATAAACTTTTTTCAAATCTTCGTAGACTGCGTCCTGCAATCGTTTGCCGTCGGCGATCTCGCCCGTCTTAAGGCCGACAAATCCGAGTATCTGTTGCTCGGAAAAGATAGAGTTGCCCTCGACCTTTAATTCACCAACCCGAAACACCCTACCCTCGGTCACCGGAACGATGATCTTAAGCGTGTCGTCCATCGACGTTACCAGCGGCAGCGGAAAGGCCCGAAGGATGGGAAATCCGGTCCGCTTATAGCCGAGGCCAACTACCTCGGGCTCACCGATACGTGCCTGAAAATATCCTTTCGACCACATATAGGCACGGACATTCCGCTGAAGGTCAGCTTGAAGCTTGTCGAGATGAAGTATATCCATCCCCTTAAATCGCGAGATCAGGCCAGTTTCCTTCACGTACTGAAGAGCCCCGCGCAGTTCGCTATCCTTAAACTTTTCGTTCCCTTCAAAGTCGATCTCGACTATACGCGAGCGATGACCCGCGTCGATATTAAATGTAAGAGCGACGGATGTGGCCGAAACCTCATCCTCGTCGATCGTGATGGTAGCGTTCGGGTAGCCCTTGGCAGCCAGCATTTCCCGCAGGGTGCGGATCGCCACGCGAGATTTGACAGGATCGTACTGAGATTCTTTCGAGATGCCTACACGCTTCTCACGAAAGGTCCTGAGAATCTCCGATTCCGTAAGTCCTCCGCTTCCCTTAAATTGAAGATCGCGGATGATCGGAAGTTCGCGGACCTCAAAGATCACGTTCACCCCGCCGCGTGGCCCGGGCTCTGTAAGCACACGCGAATAGGCCCTGTCGAAAAAGTTAAGCGAGAGCAATTCTCTGAGATCGCGTTCAAGAGCGGCTGGATCGTAGGTATCGCCGGGACGCGTCTTGATGTAATAGAGCAGGTCCTCGTCACGGTATCGGCGATTCCCCTGAATATCGACGGTTTCGACTATCTGCTGTGTTGCGGACGCGGCTTTTTCGGCGTTCGCGGTTATATCGGCGGCGGCTATGGCGGGAAACGCCATAAGTGCCAGCACCAGTACGACGAATCCGAGTGCGCGAAAATTATACATAAACCGGGAATTTCCTTATGATTGCTAAATTAAAACAAGCCAGCTAAAGCCATAAATCGCCGTCTCTTAACGTTTCCTGTCTACAGGGGACAAGAACAAAAAACGGCAATTCAGCATCGGTATAAACTCGGCACTTTGATTCTGCCTGACCAACGCAGGTTGCCTTTCCAGACTTGCCTGTCAAACTTACGAATTATACAGGGAAAGGATGAAAAATAGAAAGTTGCGGCGTATTCCCGATCACATGATCCAGCAATGGGAAACTGCCGAAATGCTCCGACGCCAACGGCGGGCTATGCTTTTTGGGTAAGCTCTTTGGCAGGCTTTTTGACACGCACTTCGCGAAAGGCAAGGCGGCCTCCGTCGGGATATACCTCGACCGTGCTGTCGCCCGTGACCTGACCCTGGATCAGGGCTTCCGAAAGCTCGTCCTCGACGTACTTTTGAAGCGCGCGTTTTAACGGACGGGCCCCGTATTTGCGATCGGCACATGTCTTATCGATGAGCCACTGCCGGGCTTGGTCGGTAAGCTTGATCTTGATATCCCGGCTCTCAACGATCTTGTTCAGCTTGCCGACCTGAAGGTCGATGATTCGCAGCAGATCTTCATCGGCAAGCTCGTCGAAAATTATGATCTCGTCCAGTCGATTGATAAATTCGGGTTGGAAGGTCTGTTTGACCTTTGCCATTACCTCGTCCTCCATCTTTTCACGGGACGAATCGGCATTTGCCTGAAATCCGAGTGAGGCCCGCTTTTGAATAACGCGGGCGCCCAGATTTGATGTCATGATAAAGATCGCGTGCTTGCAGTCTACTGTCTGCCCCAGCGAATCCGTCAGAATACCGTCCTCAAAAACCTGGAGCAGAATGTTAAAAAGATCGGGGTGGGCCTTTTCGACCTCGTCAAAGAGGACGACGGCATAGGGCGAGCGGCGAAGCTTTTCTGTGAGTTGGCCCCCTTCTTCATGGCCGACATAGCCCGGCGGCGAACCGATGAACTTCGAGACCGAATGTTTCTCCATAAATTCGCTCATATCAAAGCGAATGAGTGCTCGCTCCGAACCGAATAGATATTCGGCTATCGAGCGTGCGACCTCGGACTTCCCAACACCGGTCGGGCCAAGGAAAAGAAACGAACCAACCGGGCGCTGCGGGTTTTTCAGGCCGGCACGCGAGCGGCGTATGGCACGCGCCAGGGCCGAAATAGCTGGCCGCTGGGACACGACGCGTTCGTGAAGGGCCTTTTCGATCGCGAGAAGCTTTTCAGCTTCCTCCAGTTTGATCGACATTACAGGCACACCTGTCCAGCGGGCAACAACCTCGTCGACGTCGTCTTTGGTTACCTCGACGGCAAAAAAGGAATCTTCCAGTGATCGCAGTTCGTATGAGATCAACTGGTCCTCGTTAGCCGCCGCTCGCTTCCAGTTTTCGACCGTCTCTTTCCACGAAGGCTCGCCGCGGTTCTCATTCTGATAACGCAGTTTGGCTCGGGCACCAGCCTCGTCGAGCACATCAATGGCCTTATCCGGGAGAAAGCGGTCGGGGATATAACGGTGAGATTGAGAAACCGAAGCGGCAAGGGCCTCTTTCGAGTACCTGAGTTGGTGAAATGCCTCGTAGCGTTCGACAATGCCCTCGATGATAATAAGTGCCTCGGCCTCAGTCGGAGGCTCGATCTTGACGGCCTGAAATCGCCGTTCGAGAGCGCGGTCTTTTTCGATGGTCTTGCGAAATTCGCCCGGCGTAGTTGCACCGATGCACTGAATATCGCCACGAGAGAGTGCGGGTTTGAGGATATTAGCTGCGTCCAGCGTACCCTCAGCCGACCCGGCCCCGACAAGCGTGTGCAGCTCATCGATAAAGACAATGTTCTCGGTGCTTTCCTTCAGCTCGGACATTATCTTTTTGAGCCGCTCTTCAAACTGACCGCGGTATTTGGTG
>JBGSXN010000195.1:0-5103 GCA_041751355.1 Pyrinomonadaceae bacterium | reverse complement strand
GAAATGTCGGAGCCCGCTATCTACAGACTGATCAAGCTGAGGAGAAGAGCGAGGGAACGCGCCGAAGAGCACCGCTTGCTCTACGTTGCGATCACCCGGGCAAAAGACATGGTGTTTCTGACCGCCACCAAAGATACAGGGCCGGGCATCGACATACTTCGTCCCGGCCTTGATGCGGCGGACATCGTCGACGAGATCATTCCGTTTGATCCAAATAAGGCCTATGCTCCCGAATATAGCGAACCAGATCTCGTTAATACGGCAATACAGCTAAACACCGACCCGATATCGATCGGATTGGCATCGATCCCGGCTACAGCCCTGTCGGTCTATGCTAAATGCCCTGCTCAGTTCCACTGGCAATTCGTCGAGGGGCACCCGGGCATCCGCGAAGGCCATGGATCCGCGATGCTGGTCGGTTCCTTGACGCATGCTGCACTCGAGTTCGACATTACTGAGGCCTCAGTCCTGCGGCGGCACTCGGCCGAAGGCACTGACCACGAGATAGAGCGAGCACTTCAATTTGCGAACGCTTTTAGGGATCGGATCGAATTCGCGGCGGTGCGCGGCCCGGCGAATGAAAGGGAACAATTGTCTGTGAATGTTCATGGCCCGGTGACCATTGCGGGTATTGCGGACGTTGTCGGTCCCGATTATGTCCTAGATTACAAAACCGACGCAGAAATGAGGCCGGAGGAACACAGGTTTCAGATTTGGGCCTATGCTCGCGCCTTTAACAAGCCACGCGGCTATATCGCATATCTCGCCCATAATGTACTTCACGAAATCGGCCCGGATGAACTGGCAGAGATCGACACGATGGTACAGACCCACCTGCAAGACATTGCGAACGGGATCTATGACGCCCGACCGTCGGAATTGTCGTGCGGACATTGCGGATATCGACAGATCTGTAAGTTTCAATTCCGCCCGGATGAAGCTGCAGCAGGTCAATAATATCCCGGATCAAACTAAGCGGCCCGAAGATATCATCGCCGGGTCTAATCCTACAATCTTTCGATGAACCTTTAAAAAAATAGCCGGCCGAATAATCGGCCGACCAGAATCACAAGGAAAGGCCAACCTGGCCTCCCCTTCTATTGTGAGTGGGATGCTAAACTGCGCGTCTGCCGCTTACAAGCTGCACAATAAGTACAACTACAGCTACGATCAGTAGTAAGTGGATCAAGTTTCCGACAGCAGCGCCGGCGAACCCAAAACCGAGTGCCCATAGAATTAATAGTACGAGAATGATTGTCCAAAGCATTTAATTTTCCTCCTTAGAAATGTAATTGTTATTGCTGTTCCAAATTATTTACCGGCCAGTACACGCGAGGCGCGTTTTGTCCGGGCTTCGCCTCCGGACGTTTGCGTCGAGGTCGTTTTAGTGGCGGTTACCTTTGCCCTAGATGCCGACTTTGCTTTTACGTCTTTTGCTTCGCCGCTGCCGGTGCCTCCAACTCGAGGCGGAGAGGACCTCGTACCACTGTTGGCTTCCGTCTTCGTCGATACGGCCTGTTTTGCAGTCCCCGACTCAGAATTTTTCGTTATCGGCGGTTCCTGACTTTTATCAGTCATTTTCCCGCTCGCTACTCTTTTATCCATATTCATCCAGACCGAATTACTCCTAAATTGATGTCGATCCTAAGCTGAGGATACTTGCTGAAACTGATTGCGTCTGTAGGGTTTCGTACACTCCGTATGCTTGTGAGAGCGCAGCCATGACAGACGAATCGACTGTTCTGCATCGTACAGACTTATCAGATTAGAACCGTTAAATTCGTTACACGTTTAGTAAATCGAAGAGAAAAGAGTCAGGGAGAATTTTGATGTTTGATTATCTCATTGTCGGAGCCGGCTTCGCCGGTAGTGTATTAGCAGAACGTTTGGCCAACGGGTCTAATAAGAAAGTCTTGATATGCGACAAACGGCCCCATATCGCCGGAAATGCATATGACCATTTTAATGATGATGGAATACTGATCCATAAATACGGGCCTCATATATTTCATACTAATTCGTCGGAAGTTTTTGATTATTTGACCAAGTTTACAGAATGGCGTGAATACCAGCATCGTGTATTAGCGAGCGTCGACGGAATGCTTGTACCTATCCCTATTAACCTGGATACCATAAATCGGCTATATGGCTTGTCTTTGACATCATTTGAACTGAAAGAGTTCTTCGAAAAGGTCCGCGAGCCGCGTGAGCACATCCGCACATCGGAGGATGTAGTTGTAAGTGCTGTGGGGCAGGAATTATATGAAAAGTTCTTTCGGGGATACACTCAAAAACAATGGGGCCTCGACCCGTCTGAACTTGATGCTTCCGTGACGGCCCGTGTTCCGACGCGGACCAACCGTGACGATCGTTACTTCACGGATTCATTTCAGGCGATGCCTAAATACGGATACACGCGAATGTTCGAGAACTTGTTGGACAGTCCGAACATCAAGGTATTGCTCAACTGTGATTATCGCGAGATCGTCAATGAGATTCCGTTTAAAGAGATGGTCTACACGGGTCCGGTCGATGCATTTTTCGATTACCGGTACGGAAAGCTTCCCTATCGATCGCTTAAATTCAAGCACGAAACGCACAACACACCGACATTCCAGGAAGCGCCGGTAGTAAATTACCCCAATGGACAGCCGTACACGCGAGTTACGGAATTTAAGTACCTGACCGGCCAGGAACACGAAAAAACCAGTATCGTTTACGAATACCCGCAAGCCGAAGGCGATCCTTACTATCCGATACCTAGGAAGGAAAATGCAGCATTGTATGCCAAATATAAGGCACTGGCTGATGCAAGACCGGATGTCCACTTCGTGGGCCGCCTGGCAACATATAAGTACTACAACATGGACCAGATAGTAGCTCAGGCATTAACGGTCTATGGCAAGATCATAGGTCAAAAACGAAGCGTGGCGGCGAACGTACAAGAACGTGTCAAAAAGCCGTTTGTACCCCTCGCTCTGGCCACCGCGTCGGGTAAGGGCAATGGCCTGACCCGCACAGGGGTTTAGGGTTATCTTGATCGGATAGGTTATGAAAATACTGGTCACAGGCGGCGCCGGTTATATTGGAAGCGTCGTCGTAGAAGAGCTAATAAAAAGCGGCCACGCCGTTACCGTATTCGATAATCTTTCCAAAGGTCACCGATGGGCGGTCGCCCCGGAGGCTGCTTTCGTGCTTGGCGACCTGCACGACGGGGACCTAATGGTAAAAACTATGGGTGACAATGATGTCGAGGCCGTCATTCATATGGCGGCATCGTCACTTGTCGGTGAGTCAGTCGAAAATCCTGACAAATACTATGACAATAATGTCGTCGCTGGCAAAACTCTGCTTCAGTCAATGGCCGGAGCGAGTGTAGGCAAAATAGTATTTTCTTCGACAGCCGCAGTATACGGCGAGCCGGAAAAGCAGCCGATCGAAGAGACCGATAGGCTACAGCCGACTAACCCCTACGGCGAGACAAAATTAGAATTTGAGGGCGAACTGGAGACGTACCGCCAGGAGCACGGGATCAATTACGCCAGCCTCAGATATTTCAACGCCGCCGGTGCGAGCGACCGCTGCGGCGAAATGCACGATCCCGAGACTCATCTGATCCCGCTTGTTCTGCAGGCCGCGACTGGCCGGATCCCGCATATCGATATCTATGGAGATGATTATCCGACACGTGACGGAACCTGTCTGCGCGATTATATCCATGTCATCGATCTAGCCCGGGCTCATATTCTGGCCCTCGATATTCTGGACCACAAAAGCGAAACATATAATTTGGGCTGCGGCGGGTCCGGCTACACGGTTAGAGAAGTGATAAATACCGCCCGGGAAGTTACCGGAAACGAGATCCTTGAGAGGGTCGCTCCGAGACGGCTGGGTGATCCCGCCGTGCTGATCGCCTCGTCGGAAAAGATCAAGAGCGAATTAGGGTGGGAACCTGAGTTTCAGGACCTGAATATAATCATCGCGTCAGCGTGGAATTGGCTTAGGCAGCATCTACGGAATCAGGCTGCGGCCTAATAAGTTTATGGAACGAGCAGACATGGTCCCGGAACCTATAATGATTCGACGTCAGATCGAACTTGGCGACGGACGCTACCTGATCTTTTATGAATTCGAGTTCCAGAGCGAAATCGACCGCCGAAGGATCCGGAATCGAGGCGAACGAAAGCGATAAATAGAAATGTCTGAGCTTCGTTTTAATCCACTTCTGGGCGAATGGACCGCTACGGCCACCGCCCGCCAGGACCGCACATTTTTGCCGCCCGACGACTATTGCCCGCTATGCCCAACCTTCGCGGGCGGATTTCCAACTGAGATACCCGAAAGCATCTACGACATCGTCGCATTCGAGAATAAGTTTCCGAGCTTGCGGACACGTCCCGAAATACCGTCGATAGAGGGAACCGAGCTATATCCGGTTAAACCGTCTGAGGGGGTTTGCGAAGTTGTGGTTTATACACCGAATCATTCATCTTCGCTAGCTGCCGAGCCTGTCGAACAGATCTATAAACTTATTCGGGTTTGGACCGACCGATTTAGTGAACTCGACTCGCTGGAGTTTGTTGATTACGTGTTTATTTTTGAAAACAAGGGCGAGGCTGTTGGGGTCACGCTTCATCATCCTCATGGCCAGATCTATGCTTATCCATTTATTCCGCCGTATATTCAGAAGGAGCTGGCCCAGGCACGAGAACATATGGATGCGACCGGGCAGTGTGTTTATTGCGACGTTGTAGACGAAGAGACGAAATACCAAAAACGAGTCATTGCCGAGAACGAGTCTTTTATTGCCGTGATTCCGTTTTTCGCTCGTTATCCCTATGAAACACACATCTACTCTAAACGGCACGTCCAGGCCCTACCCGATCTGTTTGCATTTGGACAGCAGGACCTCGCAGAGATCTTGAAGCAGGTGCTGGCCGCGTTCGACCATATCTTTGAAGTGTCATTTCCCTACATTATGTCCATTCACCAGCGGCCGTCGGATGGAGCAGCCTATGATCATTATCATTTCCACATAGAATTTTATCCTCCGATGCGGTCGCCGACGAAACTTAAGTTTCTGGCCGGCAGCGAGGCCGGAGC
>JBGSXN010000194.1:0-4494 GCA_041751355.1 Pyrinomonadaceae bacterium | reverse complement strand
ATGACCTGTCGCCAATAGACCTTATTCGGGACCGCCCAATTAAAAATGAACCAGATCGAGTAAAGTCCGAGAGTCGACACGACAAACATTACGATCCTGATTGAGGCTATGAGGGTTCTCATCAATTGGGTGGTTCCTTGTCGATCTTCTTGAAATTGTAACGTAGCAAAAACCGCATCGGCAAAAGCCTGCCGTTTCGTTCGGCTGGACGCCAGTTCATTTTACGAACGGCGGCCTCGACCGATTCATCCAGGCCGAAGCCTGCCCAGCGAGAGATCTCGATCCGACCGATCTCGCCCGCAGCGTCAAGATCGACAAGGGCGTCGACAGTGGCGGTGACCTCATAGAACCCCGCTAATGGCGTGTATGCCGGTTTTATACGCAGGTACGGTACCGGCGCTCGAAAGTTCTTAGCGAGCGGTGACTTGTCGTCCGGCACCTCCTCAATTGCGTCGGGCTCCGGCTCATTCACCTCTTCGGTTACAAACGATCGGATCTGGGCGGCAATATCTACTGCGAGATCCTCAATGGCTTTGGCTAATAACGCATCGGCGTCACCGGGGGTCGCGGCCTCGTAGCTCAAGAGCTTCCACCAATTTAACCTGCCCGTCCGCGAACTAACCAGGTACATGGTGGCATATGCTTCGTAGTACTCACTTCGCCCCAGGGCACTCCGGCGCTGATTTACCGAACGAACGAGGATGAACGCGTCACATCCGATTGCGGCTCCGATCCGTTTCGACTGGTCCGTGGTCAGGTTGAAAGGGGTCTCGTGACTCGCCGATAGATATGCCGCGTGGCTCAGATCGTTATCGAGGACCCGCAGTTTAGTGCCCAAATGGGATGCCAGTTTCTCCGCGAACGAAGTGCTTTTCTCCGCTCTATCTGGCGCCAGAATAGCAACTCTCTGCGCGGCCGCGAGATTCGCAAAGGCTAGAATAACGAGCAGAAGGCAAAGACCGGGGAGCTTTCCTATATCTCCAATTCTATTTCCGGCCTGAATTGTTGTGATACAGCTCACCAATTTTGTCCTTTATTTCGGCCGGGAAACATATACGGTGGATCCGATACCCTTCCTGCAGCCCGCGGACAGCAGGGCTTACGGCCGATATCTCGCGGATAGCTGGACGCGAAAAGCCTTCTTCGACAAAGATCAGGTCCTTGGCGTCCGAGTTCCTTTTGGAATAGAACGAATATGGGGCATTGCCGGCCTTGTCCTCCACAAAGTAGTACGCAGGGTCAAATCCCGCGTTTGCCACCATGCTCCGGGCCTCGTTAATAAATCCGTCTCTTTCATCCTCGGGCATGTCGAGGTCAAAAGCCTTAAATAGGCTCCGGTTGAGAAATCGTTTAGACAGGTCCGACAGAATAGCGTCGTCCGACCTTTGCCACCGTTTGATGCAGTACATCACATCGGTATCGTCCAATTCCATATGGTCATGCAGCTCCAATCTCTCTCCGGCGAAGATCTTATCCATTGCCGTCCCGCTATGCCATACCGTTGCATTGCCGCGCACTAAACTCAAGGCCCGCTTGAGCAGCACCCTCAGGACTGCCTCGGCCGAGCGGAGCGTTCGGTGAAAATATACTTGCCGGTACATGTAATATCTTGCTTGCAGATAGTCCTCAACCGCGTATATTCCGGGTGCCGAGACGTATAGATGGTCGTCCTCCTCGTTTATCTCTATCGATTTAATTATCCATTCGAGGTCGAATATGCCGTATTTCGCCCCGGTCATTAACGAGTCACGAAGCAGGTAATCCATCCTGTCCACGTCGAGCTGCGACGAAACAAGCTGCGAAAGCGCCCTATGCGGAAAATCGCCCCGAATGATAGAGGCGACATTCCCGGCGAGTTCGGGAGAAAACTGCTTGAGCAGCTTACCAACATCTGTATCTGCACTGAGTACGGCCTCTATCGTAAACTGCTCGTGATGAAAGTCGAGTATCGATTCGATAACGTGCGAGAATGGCCCGTGGCCGATATCGTGGAGCAGGGCCGCAACGCGGACAGCAGTCTGGGCCTCATCCGGGATCTGATAACTGAGCCGCAGTTTAGCAACCATTCGAGCCGCGAGATGAAATGCACCGAGTGAATGTGTAAACCGGGAATGTTCGGCGGCCTGGTACGCAAAGTATGCGAGGCCGAGTTGGCGGATCCGCCTCAGCCGCTGAAACTCGGGCGTGTCGATCAGCCCGATGATCAGCTTCCCCTCGGCCGAGTCGGTATTTACCCGGATAATGTTATGTACCGAATCGCGGTATATTCTCTCGGCCATAATGCTTATTTGCTCGCTCGCTCGGTTACCTCGAACAGAAATTCAAATATTTCGATACTTCGCCTGGCATCGGCCACCGTTTCGCCCCACACATAAAGCCCGTGACGGCGGATAAAGATACCGCGGATCGCGGAATTTTCGAGCAGTACGTTCTGAACGACATGTGCGAGAGCGACGCGGTCCTGCGAATTCTCGACGATCGGGATCATCTCTGCGTGTTCATGTGATTCGACGCCGGACAGACCCTTAAGTGCCTCATAGCCTTGCAGGATGATCGAGCCATCTACAAAAAACCGGTCGGATAAAAGCATTCCCCAAACCGATTGTGAATAAAGGATACAGCGGGCCCGCGGGATCAGCCGGTAGATCGAAAGATGAATGAGGGTTTCATCTTCCGGACGGCCGAATCCCTGTAATATCTCGGCATCGTCGTCCAGTTCGAGAAAGTTGGTCTCGTCGAGGGTCGCCTTCTCATTCCCCGCCGAGGTAATGCAAAGTCTTAGCGGCTTTCTCGCGAGCAGAACACTAAAATTTCCACCGGCTCCATGTGCCCAGCCGCGGTTGTAAAATTCGCGCCCTGTTTCAACCAATTCCTGGGCAGCCGTTTGCCGGATATGATTTTCGGCCATTATAAGATTCCTTTGGATTTGAGAGCCTAGTCTTCCTCTTCACGCAGTTTTTCCAGGACCGAAAAATCCTCGAGCGTGGTCACGTCACCGGCCACGATGCCGCTGGATGCAAGTTCGCGAAGCAGGCGGCGCATGATCTTGCCCGAACGTGTTTTTGGCAAAGCATCGGTAAATCTGATGTCATCGGGTTTGGCCAGCGACCCGATCTCCTTAGCCACATGGCTGCGGAGGGCGTCTTTTAACGCGTCGTCGCCTTTTCGCCCGCCCTCGAGTGTTACGAAAGCCGATATAGCCTGGCCCTTTAGCTCATCGGGCCGTCCGACGATCGCAGCCTCGGCGACCGCTTCGTGAGAAACCAGAGCGGATTCTATTTCGGCGGTACCCAATCGATGACCGCTGACATTGATCACGTCATCTACGCGGCCCATGATCCAGAAATAGCCGTGGTCATCGCGCCGTGCACCGTCACCGGCGAAATAAAAGCCGGGTATTTCCGACCAATAAGCCTGTTTATAGCGTTCGTCATCGCCCCACAGGGTCCGAAGCATCGATGGCCACGGATGTGTCGCTACCAGATAGCCGCCCTCGCCTGCCCCGACAGGATTGCCGGCCTTGGTCACCACATCCAGCAGTATCCCCGGCAGCGGCCTGGTAGCCGTGCCCGGCACCGTGGGTGTGGCTCCCGGGAGCGGCGAGATCATGATAGCGCCCGTCTCAGTCTGCCACCATGTATCGACGATCGGGCATTTTCGTTTTCCGATGACCTCGTGATACCACATCCATGCTTCAGGGTTGATCGGCTCGCCGACGGTCCCGAGCAGGCGCAGGCTCGAAAGATCATGTTTGAGCGGGTATTGTTCACCCCATTTGATAAATGCCCGGATCGCCGTCGGAGCGGTGTAAAAGATATTGATCTTGTGCCGGTCGATCATTTCCCAGAAGCGGTCAAAATCTGGATAATTCGGGGCCCCCTCGTACATGAAGACCGTGGCACCGTTTGCGAGCGGTCCGTAAACGACATAGCTGTGTCCTGTAACCCAGCCGATATCGGCTGTGCACCAGTAGATATCGTCGTCCTTGAGATCAAAGACCATTTTGGTAGTGTATGCGACCTGAGTGAGGTAACCGCCTGTAGAATGGAGTATGCCCTTCGGTTTACCCGTCGTGCCTGAAGTATAAAGGATGTAAAGGGGATGTTCGGAATCCAGGTGTTCGGCCGGGCAATCTGCACTCACGGTCTTTGTGAGTTCATGCCACCAATGGTCGCGGCCGGGCCGCATCGCGATCTTTGAATGAGTCCGCTGGTAAACAACGACATTCTCGACGGTCGGGCATCCTTCGGCGGCTTCATCGACAATTTCCTTGAGCTTTATCTCGGAACCACGTCGATATCCGCCATCAGCCGTAACGATCAATTTGCATCCGCCATCGTTGACACGGTCGCGGATGGCCTCGGCCGAGAACCCGCCAAAGATCACCGTGTGGACAGCTCCGATCCGTGCGCAGGCAAGCATCGCGACCGCCAGGGCGGGAACGAGCGGCATGTACAACGCAACACGATCGCCGGTTTGGACACCGAGCTTTTT
>JBGSXN010000193.1:0-6954 GCA_041751355.1 Pyrinomonadaceae bacterium | reverse complement strand
GGCCGTAAACAGGATCCGCTTTGATGACATGCTCGAAACCCTTTCACGGGCCTATGATATCGGGGGAGCAAGGTCGGAGGCGAGTCTGATAGAACTCTCGCGAAGACGTTGGATGGGAGCGAACACCCAAATTTACGCGCGGGGCATGCTCGTCGCGTTTTTGTGTGATCTTGCCCTGCTGGAAGCGTCGCGGGGGAAAAAATCAGTTGAGAATGTCTCGCGGAAAATATTCGAGCGGCACCGATCGGGTCCGCCACAAAACGCAAATGAAGCTATTCTAGAGATAATCCGTTCACATTCCGAGCTTCGCCCGCTTATTGATCGCTATATTACAGCTGGAGGGCCGTTCGAATGGCGCAGTTTCTTAAGGTCCGCCGGGCTTGAGGCCGTGACCAAAGATCAGCTGACACGGCTTAAGGTCGTAGATGCTCCGTCAGGCCGGCAGAAGCAAATATTGGAAAAATTGGGTTATAATAACTGGCGTAAGCTCTCTGGTAGCAGAAGATGATCAAACGTTCCATCCTATCCGTATGTTTAGTTTTCGGCCTGCTGTCGCATAGCGGCTGTGGGTTATTTGACGCCGATGTCTTCGGGCAGAACGACACGGCAACCGTAATTGCCAAGACCGCCTGGCTCCGTACGTCATATTCCGTAGTCGCTGCCGACCTGCTCGAGGTCAAGCGAGGCGATCGACTGGACGTGATAGACCAGGTCGAATTTGAAAAGGTGCCATGGTATCGTGTCCGCGCCCGGGACGAGGCCCAAACCGAAGGCTGGATAGAGGCCCAGAACATCATCACAAATGAGACTCTGGAAAAATCTAAAGCCATTGCCGAAGAATTTCAGGATCGGCCACCTCAAGCTGCTGGTATGGTCCGCTCGGCCTCAAATTTGCGGGCCGCGCCTGATATGGCACCGGAAAACATCTTTTTTCGGCTCGCAAATGGTTCGACGTTCGAGATCATGGCCTGGCGTTTTGTCCCGAAGCAGGAACTCCCTGATGTAGATGACGCCGGGAAAGGCGAAGTGCTTTCGAAGCGAAGGGGCAAGAACTCGCCGGAAATAGAGGCTGCGAAAGTAGAAGGCGAACCCGAGAGGATCGACGCCAAATACGATATCTGGTACCAGGTCAGGCTCGATCCATCAGTTTCACCTGCACCTGCCGGATGGCTTTTTGGGCGGCAGGTCGAACTCCAGGTGCCGACGGACATCGTCTTTTTTCAGCAGAATAATCGAAAGTTCGTCACGTGGCAGAGGCTCGATGCGGACTCGGCCAACAAGGTCGGAGTCGGTGATCAGTCGCTCGCCCCCGGAAGCTGGGTGATCCTTTCACGGAGCAATTTCTCTAAGCCGATCGACGGCGTCGAGCCGGACTTTGATGGCATTTTAGTTTTGGCGTTCGACAAGTACGACCAAAGCTATTATACCGTTTGGCGAAGTGCCCCGAATACGGAAGTGTGGGGAACGCTACCCTTAATAGTCGACGGCAAAGGCGACAATAAGACATTTCGCTTGCTTTTGAGGAACCCCGCGGGTCAGATGGACGAGAAACGTTTCGTCGTGTTCAGAGACAAAAATCGGCTGAGAGTCACTCCGCCCGAAGACATCGCCCAATATCAGACAAAGGTGAGATAAATTGAACGATAGTGACAGCCCGTTTCCTGAAACGGTCGATATAGAGATAACCGATTCACTTGATCTGCACGCGTTTCATCCAGGCGATGTGCGAGCAGTCGTCGAAGAATATCTGACTGAGGCCCACAAAAAGGGCTTTACGATCGTTCGGATCATTCACGGCAAGGGTGTCGGCGTCCAACGCGAGATCGTACGGAAAGTGCTGTCGGAAACTGATTTTGTTAGAAAGTTTAAGAATGCCCCGGAATTTTCGGGAAGTTGGGGCTCGACCATTGTCGAGTTTGAAGTCTAGTTATCACCGATCACATCGGCCCACGCTTCATCGTCTTTGGAAGCGTCCGAAGCCAGAACTGCCAGGATTTCTTCTTTTTCGGCTAATCGCTGTTCGGTTAGTTCGAGCTTTTTCGATAGTATCGCGCATTTCTTTTCAAGCTTTTGCAGGTACTGCTTTCGTTCTCGATACACGCGATCGATATAGAACAAATATGTAAACTGCAATCCTGCGACCCCAACGAGGACGAACGAAATACCGATGAGAGCGTACATTAACATTGCCCCTTGACCTTTTTACCCTAAGCTTAATAACCGATTATAACCTTGACCTCGTGAACAGGAAAAGTAAAATCTAAGCAAAGTAGGATATTTCGAGTGTCGAATGAAGATAGACATAGTAAATACGAATCCGGAAGCTCCGATTTTGGATCGCCGTGAATTTCTTGTAACGTCGATCTTTGCTGCGGGAACTTTTGCGTCCGCCGTGTTACCTATCCACGCTCAGACCAGGATAACCACGAATGACACCGGTTTGATAACCGGCGAGGTCCAGATACCGGTTGCTGACGGCCAGATCCCCGCGTACCGGGCAATGCCTGATAGAAAGGCGAAAAAGTTTCCGGTGGTCATGGTCATCCACGAGATATTTGGTGTCCACGAGTGGATACAGGACGTTTGCCGGCGTTTTGCTAAGTTAGGCTACCTTGCTGTCGCTCCGGCTCTTTATGCCCGGCAGGGAGAGATCAAAGATCTCAAAGACCCCAGAGAGATCAACAGGCAGATATACAGTAAAATACCCGACACCCAGTCGATGACCGACCTCGACTCCACCGCGGCCTGGGCGGGAAAAAATGGCGGAGATGCTAAGAAACTTGCTATAACCGGTTTCTGCTGGGGCGGACGGATCGTATGGCTTTATGCAGCCCACAATCCAAAGCTAAAGGCTGGTGCAGCATGGTATGGCCGTGTGGTGCCCACGCCCAATTCGCCGCTTAACGAGATGCAGCCGACCACGCCGATCGATCACGCCAAGAATCTGACAGCTCCTGTTATCGGCTTTTATGGCGGAATGGACCGGGGAATACCGCTTGACGGTGTCCAGCGTATGCAGGACGAATTGAAGAAAGGGAAATCTAAGTCTGAGATCGTCGTATATCCGAACGCTGACCACGGGTTTCACGCCGATTATCGGCCTGCCTTTAACAAAGAGGCTTCAGAGGATGCGTGGAACAAACTGCTGATGTGGTTCAAAAGACACGGCGTCGCGTAGAATTTTATGAATAATCCAAATTTAAGGCTGATGTACACACTGCTGTGTGACGATGTTCGGATCGAGATGGGGAATAAGATCTCATTGATGGGCATTTTTCAGAACATCATGGTCGAAAAGCTGCCTGTCTCGCTGATCAAATTTGCCGTGATCAACCATTGGCGGGGCCAGGGGAACCACCAGACGGAGGTTAGAATATTGTCACCTGACAAATCCAATCTGGTCGTGACGTCTCAGCCAACAACGATCGAGCTGGCCGAAGGCGGATTTACCGACAATGTCAGTTTCTTTGTTAATGTGGTTTTCCCGAACGCGGGAACTTACTGGATACAAACGATCGCTAACACAGTAGTGCTTGACGAATTTCCGCTGATAGTTACAGACACGGCAAATATCGACTCAATGCGCCCGGCGGACGAGATCACCGAAACCATCAATTGATCTGATCGGCAAAACTCTTCTGAGATTATCAAAGCCTGTTTTCTTCGTTACGAATGGTCTGGTAGCATTTGCAAGCAGTTTTTTCGAGGCCGTCGCGGTCGATCGTAACTATGTTGCGGCGACTGAAGTTGATGAGCTGTTTTTTCTGCAATGCCCCGGCCGCTCGGTTCACACCTTCGCGACGGACCCCAAGCATGTTTGAAAGAAACTCCTGGGTAATGCGGTACTCATTTGACTCCATTCGGTCGCCCGTCATCAATAGCCAACGAGCAAGTCGCTGTTCGATAGGATGATATCGATAGCACGCCGCCGACTGCGAGATCTGCACCATCAGATAGTTGGCATAGAGGAGCAGAGACGAATGGAGCGGTTCGCCGTAACTCCGAAGGGCATCTGTCGTTATCCTGAAACCATTACCGCTGCCCTGGATAATAGCCTTCGACGGTGATAGCTTAGCCCCAAGAAACGCCGACACACCGGCCATCCCTTCATTGCCGATCAGACCTACTTCGACTGTCGAATGGCCATTGACCGTCGCCAGGAGGGAAACGACTCCGCTGCAAGGGAAATAAAGATGTTCTATTGGTTTTCCGCATTCAAAGAGAACCGACTCGAACTCAAACTCAAACGGCTCAAGCGAGGGGCGAAGCAATCCGAGTTCTTTAGGCGAAAGTGACGCGAGAAGTTTGTTGCCGAATTCGGGCTGCAGATTAGTTTTCTGAATATAGAGTCTCCTGTACCGCATTCGGAGCGGGTACCTGCCGCCGGTCCACACATAGAAATCATTATGCAGCGTGCTAGCGACGCCACGATTCCATCGCGAAATATCTGGGATTGTGATCGAAGATAAACCGGTTGGCAACTATAAGGTATCAGCAACGGTCGCAACCACCGAACTCAATTCCTGGCATCTGTGCGGCACCGCACACTCTTGAAAATAAAGAGTTTACGGGAAATGTGGGTGGTTAAACGGATCTGAAGAGGGTGACACCGGAAATCGGAGGGCATTCCGGGAGTTATGGATACTTTGGAAACGAGAAAAAACTTAGTTCTATTGGCGGGTAGTGTCGAGCGATATTGCGAGGCGATAGATGGCTGCTGAATCGACCTCGATCTCTTTACTGGCCTTAACGTCCTTGTAACTGGCAGTCATTCGATATTTTGCGGAACCTTCGGGCCGCTTAAAAACGAATTCACCATAGATGTTGGTCACGACGGTTCCCATTTTGCGTACTGAACCATCTGCTTCGACCCTTTCTACCAGGACCTTGGCCGCGGTTACGCTGGTGCCGTCCTTGAAAAAAACGCTGCCTCGAATTATAACCTGCGTTCCCTGGTCGACCTGCATTATAAGCCGGTCCCCAAGATCGACGGTCTTATTGGCCTTTACATCGACACCGTACTTGACACCTAACGAATATCCTTTTGCATCGAAAACGAAGTTGTACGTCCCCGCGTCGAGGCCATTGAGTTGGAATTCTCCCTTATTGTTCGACCTGACAGAACGAATATCTACCGAATCTCGCCGGGCCGTAATTGTTGCTCCGGCAATTCTTTGCCCGGCCATATTACGAACTTTGCCCTTTACACCGCCTGTGCCTTGGGCTGCGGTCGATAGGGCGAGGCCGGTAAAAACCAGGATAATCAGACTTAGGTGGCACACCAATTTAGATAGGTTAACTTTGAGCATGAAGCGTGTTAGATACGGGCAGAGCACCGCGCAACTCTGCCGCTACATCATTGATGATGTCATCGAGACTGCGGGTTGGCTTATAACCGATCAGGTCGGCCGCTTTACGAAGGCTGGGCACACGTCGCTGCATATCCTCAAATCCTTCACCATAGACCTCAGCATAAGGCACGTAGCGGATCTCGCTCTTGCTGCCGGTCAATTCGATCGCACGCTTTGCGAGATCGTTGATCGTGACCTCATCACTGTTTCCCAAATTAACGACCGTGCCAAAACATGCGGGCGTTTCGAGCAGCCGAACGAGTCCCTCTACGACGTCAGATACATGGCCAAAGCATCGCGACTGCGTTCCGTCGCCGTGAACCTCGATCGGCTCGTTTTTTAAAGCTGCCTGAACAAATCTCGGCACGACCATTCCATATTGGCCGGTCTGGCGCGGCCCGACGGTGTTAAATAATCGAGTGACCGAAACGGGAAGTTGCGTTTCCTTCCAGTGAGCCAGAGCGAGGAATTCGTCAAGGGTTTTGGCACAAGCGTAAGCCCATCGGTGCTTATCAGTCCCGCCTGTCAGCAGATCATCATCCTCGCTGAAGGGCACGGAAATACCCTTTCCATAAACCTCCGAAGTGCTGGGGATCAGCACGCGTTTGCGGTAACGGGAACAAAATTTAAGGACCGTATCAGTGCCATGAAAGATCGTTTCGATCGTCTTAACCGGCTGCTCCATGATCAGCCTGACGCCGACGGCACTCGCCATATGATAGACGCGGTCGGTCTCGCGGACGAGCTCTTCCATCAACGGGGTGTTGAGTACTGTGTCGATGATAAGCCGAAACCCCTTGCTGTTTTCGAGATGAGCGATGTTAGAGTATCGGCCCGTCGAAAGGTCGTCGATGACGGTTATCTCATGCCCATCCGCTATAAGCTTGTCGGCGAGATGGCTGCCAATAAATCCGGCCCCGCCGGTGATAAGAATCTTCATAACTCGAATTGTATCGTTTTTTGTCTCTTTTAAACCGAAAACAACGCCTAATTCGTATCGATAACAGCAGCGAAATACGCCACGGTTTTCTTAAGCCCGTCCGCGAGCGGCACTTTTGGCTCCCAACCTAATAATTTCTGGGCCCGCTCTATATTAGGCTGGCGCTGTTTCGGGTCGTCCTGGGGCAGGGGCATATACTTGATGCTGATCTGTTTCCCGGTGCTTTTAGCCACCTGTTCGGCGAGTTCTTTCATCGTGAACTCGCCCGGATTTCCCAGGTTGACGGGCATGTGAATATCGTCGCCTTCGGCGTTCATCAGTTTCACAATGCCGTCCACAAGGTCACTGACATAGCAGAACGAACGCGTTTGTGTGCCGTCGCCGTAGATCGTCAGGTCCTCGCCGCGCAACGCCTGGACGATAAAATTTGAAACTACCCGGCCGTCATTTTCGAGCATCCGCTCGCCGTAGGTGTTGAAAATACGCACGATACGCGTGTCAACCTTATTCTGGCGATGATAGTCCATCATTAGCGTCTCAGCGACACGTTTGCCTTCGTCGTAACAGCTTCTCAGCCCGATGGGATTTACGTTCCCCCAATATTGCTCGGTTTGAGGGTGTTCGATAGGATCGCCGTAAACCTCTGAAGTCGATGCCTGCAAT
>JBGSXN010000192.1:0-3547 GCA_041751355.1 Pyrinomonadaceae bacterium | reverse complement strand
TCATGATCATTTGCTAAGAGCCCAAATGGTCGTCTCGGTTGAGCCTGTCGAATCGGGTGTAGATGTTATCTGTCTCGACAACGGAGAGGTCCACGGTTTTCATTGCGAAAGGGTGATCTTTGCGTCACCGATCTTTACTGCACCTTATGTGATTCGCGAATTTCGCGAAGATGCTCCATTCGCCGCCGGGGAGTTTCAGAGCAATGCCTGGTTTGTCGCCAACCTGTTTCTAAAAGACCGGCCACAAGCTAGGTTCGCTAAGGATTTTCCTCTTGCTTGGGACAACGTTCTGTACGAGAGTCCTTCGCTCGGCTATGTCGTCGCAACGCATCAAAAAGGCATCGACTATGGCCCCACGATCCTCACTTACTACTACCCGATGTGCGAGGACCCGAACGGCCGCACCACACTTTTCAACTACGATTGGAAGCAGCTCGCAGACGTCTGTCTGACCGATCTCGCGCGGGCGCATCCGGACATTTACGATCTGACGGAACGGATCGACATTATGCGTTGGGGCCACGCGATGATCAGCCCGCGGCCGGGGTTTATCTGGGGCGGCGAACGGGAAAAAGCAATGCGGCCATACCGCAATATCCATTTTGCCCACACAGACCTCAGCGGCCTCGCACTTTTCGAAGAGGCGTTTTATCATGGATTGAGAGCAGCGGGAGAGATACTCGATTTGCAGAAGTGATCGCCTACGATGAATTGGTTCAAAGGAAAAGAAAGATTATTCCTAACTCTGTTGAGTTTACTGTTTTTTGTACCGATCGTACCGATCTCGGTCGTTCCAGCAATTAGTTTAAATATCCGGGATGGAGGTGGAAATCCGATTCCACACCTACGGATTCAACAGACGTGGCAGCATTACACCTACCAATTTGGAAGTGAAACCTCAGAGGTTATGTCGGATGATACCGGCGTCGCTTACTTCCCAGAGAGGGTTACTTACTTTAGCCTAATCCAGCTGGGATTCGGTCAGATAAGGAAGGCAATAAACTTTAATCCTCATGCCAGCTTCGGGCCTTCCGCTTTCTTCCTACCAAGGGGAAATAATTCTGGAAATGCGTCTTATGGTCCTAGCCGTCCGGTTCCCACTGAAATGATTGTGAAGTTTTGAAGTCGAATGGATACGACTTTTTCAAAGCCTAGTAACTGGCTGTTTTCCCGGTCGATTGACTTGACTGTCTTTCTCGGCAGCGCTATTGCGTCACTCGTATTGCTTGCCATCGGGTGGCAACTTGGATTGCTTGATAGCGACTCGCCCGAATGGACGTGGATCACCGCGATCCTTCTGATCGACGTAGCACATGTGTGGTCGACCAGTTTCCGGGTTTATTTCGATAAGGAAGAACTCAAGCGACGGTTGTCCCTTTATCTGCTCGTGCCGGTTCTCGGATATGCGGTTGGCGTCGCCTTATATTCCGAGGGTGAGCTGCTTTTCTGGAAAGTCCTGGCCCTTGTGGCGGTGTTTCATTTCGTCCGGCAGCAATACGGGTGGGTCAACCTTTATCGTAGAAAGTTGGGCGAAATCCAACGTTGGACCTGGTGGGTCGACACATTTGCTATCTATATTGCGACTGTTTACCCGTTGGCGTTCTGGGTAACGCAGCTTCCGAGAAACTTTCAGTGGTTTGTTCAAGATGACTTCGTAGCTGCACCGGCGATCGTCGAAACCGTTCTTTTCCCGCTTTACGTGATCGCTCTTTCGGCCTATGCGGGAAAGTCACTCTACCTTTATTTCACGACCGGTTTTCTGAACCCCGGCAAAGACATCGTCGTTGCCACCACCGCCGCCTGCTGGTATGTTGGAATCGTATTTTTCAATTCCGACTACGCGTTCACCGTTACGAATGTGATCATTCACGGCGTTCCGTATTTCGCCCTTATCTGGGTCTATGCGAAGTTCAGGCGTGAGACCAGCGGGCGAGTCTATCGCTCACTCTCGTCAAACTGGTTCGTGTTTCTCGCCACTCTATGGGCACTTGCTTACGTGGAGGAGCTTTTCTGGCACCGCGGCGTCTGGCATGAGCGGCAATGGCTCTTCGGCAGCAACTGGGATTGGCAGAATTTGAAAATGTACCTAGTGCCGCTGCTCGCCGTCCCGCAATTAACGCACTACGTGCTTGACGGGTTTATCTGGCGAAAAAAGAATAACCCAGACTTTCGCCTAATGTGACGGCTTACTGGATTCGGGGTTCAAAACAGATTCGACCTTTATTTGAGGGGCCACGTTGATCATCTGAGCTTTTCGGTCGCGGACGATCGTCAGGATAATATTACTTTTATGCTTGTCGTTGTTAAGCCGGACCGTACTCAATCCGCCCATGGCTGACATCCCGTCGACTTCCACGACCACGTCGCCAGCCGTGAGTCCAGCTTTCGAAGCCGGTGAACCGTCGCGAACTGAAGTAATGAGTAATCCTCTGTCGACCCCAAAATATTGGGCAAGCTGCTCGGTCATATAATAAAATTGAACGCCTATCTGAGACACTGGCGATCGTTGAGCTGGGTGCGCTATGCGGATCGTCTTTGGCCCAGCCTCTTCGAAAAACAAGCCGTCCTGCAAGAGTATGTAGTCCAGTGCCTCAGCGGATGTAACGTTTTTAAGATCGATATAGGTCTTTCTTCCAGGCGCTCGGAAGGATTCCTGATCAAACAAGACGTTAAGGTCCATATCGCGCGCCAGCTCTTTGATAAGGAACTGCAGGTCGACTCCGTTCGGGAAAGGTATGTCACGTAGCCTTTCGATTCGTACGGCGCCGGACGTCGTTGCGGCCTTGTCTACGTCCGTCTTCTGAGCATCCGGAGTCTGCCCGGTCACTATAACGAAAGCTGAAGCGACGATCAGGATAGAAGCGAGTGATCTGATAAGCATGAGAACCTCCAATAGGCCACAGTTTCAATTTGGGAACAGCTTGGCCGACCGCCTGCGGCGGTAGCTAGAGTATCATCTTTATTGCGGAAGCGGTACCTTTTCTAAAAAAGATTGCCTCAGCCGCGGTTTAACTTCTCCAGTCTTTCAGCCGCTGCTTCAAGCGTTTCATCCTTTTTGCAAAAGCAGAACCTAACGAACTGTGACCCCATTTCCGCACGATGGTAAAACGACGATCCCGGCACGACCGCGACGCCGATCTCGCGGATGAGGTGTTTTGTAAATTCGATGTCGTCGGCGAAGCCGAAAGCCGAGATGTCGCACATTACGTAATAGGCGCCCTCGGGGTACGCACATCCGTAGCCCGCCTGTTGGAGTACCGGCACGATGAAATCCCGTTTTTTCTGATACTCACCCTGCAATTCGTCATAGTAGGCTCGATCGAGGCCCAGGGCATAGGCTCCCGCATACTGTAGCGGGTTGGCGGCTCCAACGGTCAGAAAATCGTGGACTTTTCGAATGGCCGAAGTAATGTCCGGCGGGGCGATGCAATAGCCGACACGCCAGCCGGTCACCGAGTACGTTTTTGACAGCGAATTGACTATGACCGTCCGCTCACGCATGCCGTCGATATTGGCCATGCAGATATGCGGCGGTGCCGATTTCGTT
>JBGSXN010000191.1:0-9271 GCA_041751355.1 Pyrinomonadaceae bacterium | reverse complement strand
ATAGAAAACGGTGCCGATCGAGAGGCCCGCGACGCTTACAACGATTCTCCGCTGACGTGGGCCAGCCAGCATTTGCGCCCGGGCTCGATCCTCCAGCTACTCGCGTTTCCGCCGCATCACATTAGCGATGCCGGTGCCGCTCGCATCACTAGTGATCACGGCAGCGGCTGGGGAAATGGCATGGAGAGAAATATCTTAGGCGACTACCTTCCGGAATCCGGCGATCATCGCTAGTCAACAAAGATACAACTCAAATGGTGAACCCGTTTGGACTTCCCCGGAAATTGTGGAATGTAGAGCTAATAAAAGGCGGCCTTCGCGGGCCGTCTTTTATTAAACCGTTGAGGGGATTAATCCAACGAATAGACCGCCGTTCGCATCAGGTAGAGAGATGAAAAAACTCGTTTTTGTATTCTTAATATTCGGCGTGGCCCAAGCCGTATTTGGCCAGATTGAGCCCCTGACGCAGCCTGAGTATGTAAAGATGCTCTATTCGGCGGAAAAAAACCCGTCCGAACGGACTGATATTGTCGACGCGCTGAGGAAGCGCGGCATATCGTTTGTGCTCAATGACGGCATTCGCGGTTTGACGCGTTCTAAGGGGGCCAATGACGAGGAACTCAAGCGTGCGTTAGAGGAAGCAGATCGGCGCCGCCGCGATCCTATCGCGACGAAACTGCCGGCCGAGACAGAAGCGAACACAATTCTCGAAAAGACACGGGTCAACACCCAAAACGTGGTCGAGGAAATGCCCGATTTTGTGGTCAAACAGTTGATCACCCGGAGCCAGGCGTTTGCGGGCACAGGCAACTGGCGGCCGTACGATAATCTAGTGATCGCCGTAAGCTATAGCAGTGATCAGGGCGAACAGTATCGCGTTATGGCAAAAAACGGTGCACCTGTGACAGATTCAGTACAGGCGAACAGCTACAGCGGCCTCGACGGAGCAACGTCCGGCGGTGAGTTTGTCGAGGACCTTCAAAGGATCTTTAAGTCGGAGAGTAAGACACGGTTTAACCTGCTGACGACCGATGTTGTTCGCGGCCGGCGTGCCGTCGTCTACGAATACGAGATCGCCATCGAGAACAACAAGGGAGGCGGAGTTGGACTTAAAGGGCCGTCGCCCCAGTATTCGACCGCTGGCCAGAAAGGCCGGATATGGATCGACCGCGATACATTTCGAGTGCTTCGTATCGAGTACCAACTGACCGATATCACGCCGGGATTTCCCGTAAGGGCTGTCACAAAATCTATCAATTATGAGATGGTCGAGATCGCCGGTGAGCGACATCTGATGCCCACGATCTCGGATTTTCGCGGAACGGTTGAAAGTTCAGGCAGGCGGTTCGAGAGCAGGAACCTTATACGATTCAGGGATTACCAGAAATACGGAACCGAGGTGCGTATTTTGGATGATGATCTGGCGCCGGAGCCAGAACCGGCGTCCGAAAAGCCGACTCAATAAAGGGCATAATAGGCTGCGGCTCCCGCGATGCCCAGCCAAACGAGGCCCTTTACAAAGAAAAATAGAAACGCAGCAATACCGGCGCGTTTGCCCCACCTGCGTGCTGCGTTAGAGGTTGTTGTCGGCGTGTTGGGCATCTCATTTCTAAAAATAGACTTAATGAACTGGTTTTACAATGAGGGGCTTAATTAGTTTCTCTTAAATGAAGCGAAAACTTTCATTACGATTTGCTCCGCTGGCGTTATGCTTTATCCTTTTTTCAAATGCCTTTCCGCAATAAGGGCCGCCGAATGAACAAGATAAACGTGAGGCCGATCTGGTAGAACTAATAACGCTCGATAAATCGATAAAGCTTGATATCCGCTATGCCTCGACTGATAACTTTGTAGGAAAAGTGGTTTACCCCGAGGCCCGTGCGTTTCTTCAGCGGCCCTCGGCCGAGGGCGTGGTTCGAGTCCACCGGAAATTAAAAAAGAAATGCCTGGGCCTGGTCATCTACGACGGATACAGGCCGTGGACGATAACAAAGCTCTTTTGGGAAGTGGTGTCGCCCGAACAGCGAAAATACGTCGCCGACCCCGCAAAGGGATCAAAACATAACCGCGGCTGCGCGATCGATCTCGCAATATTTGATCTGAAAACCGGGAAAGCCATCCCGATGCCGTCTGGCTATGATGAATTCACCGAACGGGCTTCACCTAACTATACAGGCGGCACTGCTGAGGAACGGGGCAACCGTGACATGCTTCGAAGCCTGATGGAGGCTGAGGGGTTCGTCGTTAACCCAAACGAATGGTGGCACTTCGATCACGAGGATTGGGAAAGATATGCGATCTACGATATATCATTTATCGAGGCTGGAAGGAACAAAAAATAATCAGGTAGCGTCATGCCGACCGGCCCGCAGCTCTGACGCTAGCGTGATCTGCTCGACAACTTTGAAAGTGTACTGTTCGGAATGCTGTTTAAACGTTTGAGGCCGCGGGGCCAGCACGGCGGATAGTAATCCGCCGGCCAGCCCCGCGGCAAATATTCCGACGATGGCTAGTTTCCCGGGCATCGTCCTACTCTGCCGGCTTAATAGCCGGAGCCGAACGCGCTTTTCCGGCCTCGATCTGCAGCACGATCCTCACATTGTCCGAAAGTGCCGCAACGCCGCTCGGAAGCGTACTGCCGTAGTTGACGCCATAATCGCGGCGATTGATCGACGTTTCTGCTGTAATGCCCATCTTGCCGCCGCTTCGTTCATCCGCGGGCAGCCAGCCCGAAATCTGGAACGGAAAAGTGATCGATTTGGTAACACCCTTGAGCGTGAAATCGCCCGTCAGCATCCAGTCATTACCCTTTTTCTCGACCTTAGTGCTTTTGAAAATGATCTCAGGGAATTTTTCTACCTCGAAGAAATCTGCCGTTCGCAGGTGCTTATCGCGGCCCTCGACGCCCGTGTCCACACTAGTGGTTTTTGCGGTAAATTCTACAGTAGATTTAGAGATGTCATTGGCATCGAAATTCACAACACCTGTAAAATCGCGAAAGTAACCCGGCACCTCGATCAGGCCCATGTGCTTGACCTTGAATCCGATAAAGCTGTGCGCCTTATCAAAATTGTAAGCTCCTGAGTCACCGACCTTTACAGTCTGGTCGAATCTCTCGGCAAACTGACGATTGACCGCCTCGGCTCCTGTCTGTGAAAAAATAAGCAATGCGAATACTGCAAAGCCCGTTAAAAATAAAACTCGTTTCATGTGCTTTTCTCTCCTAAAGTCTGAACGCTCAATTGTAATTGTGAAAGTGATTGGATGCAGGTTTGGCCCAAGTAAGATCGATCATTCGATCTTCAACACAAGAAAAAATTTCGCCTTAGCGGCCACTCGAGTTGGCCGCTTTCGAACAAATACCAAATAATCGCCGGTTTCTTGGGCCTTAAACGAATACTCTGAGTACGAGTCGAGATCGGTATTAAACTCAAAAATGTTGCCCATAAGCCTAAAGTCGAATAAATTCCCTTTCGGCTTCGAAGTTACTCTAAGGTCGACAGTCTGGCCCGCCTCTACAGAAAATATGAAATCCATTTCCTGATTATTCGACAAAATGGCGCTGACCGTGGCGGCGGTTCGGCCGTTGGCAAACTCGACCCGTTTCGGTTCCGCTTTGCCGCCCTGTGCAAAAGCCAGTGTTGTGCCGATGAAATGCACAAATGCCAATGTCAGCAAAATCGATCTCATCAAAACCTCTTGAAAGGAAGTTTGTACCTGTCTTTGATACTATACCGTATTATGAGACGACCGGACGCGAATGAATTTGACCCTTATTACAGTACATACGTCTCGCTTGTTGAGAGCGAAAATGTGCTGCCGGTACTCGATGAGCAGCCGGCGGCGCTGAAAGCGATCTTTAATGAGATGCCGGACGAGCGTGGAACCTTTGCCTACGCCGAGGGGAAGTGGACGATCAAGGAACTGCTTAGCCACATCATTGACGGCGAGCGGATATTTGCGTATCGCATCCTGCGAATCTCCAGAGGCGACCAGACGCCCATAGAAGGGTTTGAGCAGGACGGCTATATCGAGAATTCGAACGCCAATAACCGGTCGTTCGCCGACCTGCTCGGCGAGTTCGAAATGCAGCGGCGGTCAAATATGAATATGCTTCGGAACCTTTCCGAAACGGATGCCGGGCGGATGGGAACCGCGAATGATAAGCCAATTTCCGCGCGAGCCCTGATCTATATCATGGCAGGGCACGTGGGTCACCACATTAATATCCTGCGCGACCGATACCTCGCGTAAATGAAATTCGATGTCGTTATCATAGGCGGAGGTGCGGCCGGTTTGTTCTGCGCTATTCACGCCGGACGGCGCGGAAAACGAGTGGTTGTGATCGAGCACAATGCCGAGGTCGGTCGAAAGATATTGATTTCGGGCGGCGGCCGCTGCAACTTCACAAATATACAGACAACCGCCGAAAATTTTGTATCGCAGAATCCCCATTTTTGTAAATCGGCCCTTTCGCAATACACGCCCGACGATTTCGTCTCGCTCGTTCGGAAACACAAGATAGCCTACTACGAAAAGAAACTCGGACAGATGTTTTGCAGGGAAACTTCAAGGCAGATGGTCGAAATGTTACTTCGTGAGTGCCGCAACTCGCGAGTCGATGTCAAGACAGGATGCTCTGTAACCGGGGTCTCGAAAGACGGCTCGTTCTTTGTGAACACAAGCCTCGGGCAGTTTGAGGCGGCAAATCTGGTGGTCGCGTGCGGCGGGCTTTCGTTTGCCAAGATCGGAGCCACCGATCTTGGTTACCGGATCGCTCGACAATTTAAATTGAAGATCGTCGAAACCCGGCCATCTCTCGTCGCCATGGTGTTAGACGGTAAGGCCCACCCCGATCTGGCCGGAGTTTCCGTCGATACCGTCGCTTCATACAACAAAAACAGCTTTCGAGAAAATATACTCTTCACGCACCGAGGCCTTTCCGGGCCGGCGATCCTGCAGATTTCCAACTACTGGCAAAAAAACAGTCCGATATCGATAGACCTCTTGCCAGACCTGGCCCCAGACGAGTTGGCAAATATAGGAACGGGCGGCGGCAAGGACCTCGGCAATTATTTAGGCCAATTTTTGCCGCAGCGGCTCGCGACTCATTTTGCCGCCCGTTTTCTACAAGAAAATAAACGAGTTGGTGATCTGAGCCGGGCCGAATGGGCGGAGATCGGTCAAAAGCTCAGCAAGTGGCAGGTGAAATTTCGCGAAACCGAGGGCTACGATCGCGCCGAGGTGACATTGGGCGGCGTTTCGACTGACGAGCTATCGTCAAAGACGATGGAATCGAAAAAAGTCCCGGCTTTATATTTTATCGGTGAGGTGGTCGATGTCACCGGATGGCTCGGCGGATACAATTTTCAGTGGGCGTGGTCATCGGCGTTCGCCGCCGGGACTTCGATTTAAAAAGAGAGCGGGGGAAACGTCTCCCACACCGTTTCCCCCTATTTTCGCGCTGCATGCAGGGCGCATGCAAACGCGAAACTTTTGCTTTTTTCGACACCCCTTCTTGGGGTTTGAAATATTGATTTCTTCCGATATAATCGGAAATTGCATGAACGTGTAAATTTTACACAAATGTAGAAGGTAGTCAAGTACAATTTTCAAATGGCAAAAAATAAAGAGTTCAGTAAGAGATTTGTCGAGATTTGCGGTACCTCGCGTCCGGCGGAAATTCAACGCATGTTGGATATCTCATATCAGACAGCAAAAAATTATTTGGAGGGCCGCCTTCCAAGCGCTGAGGTTCTTGTGACGATCTGTGAGAGAACCCCCTATTCGTTAAATTGGCTGCTTACGGGCCGCGGAAACAAATTTGCACACGAGATCTCAGAAGACACACCTCTACCTGCTGGCGAAATGGAGACATTTGTCAGGCGTATATGTGTGGAAGTAATCAACGAGATGACGACGAATCCGACACCTGCCCAGTCGCGGATCGTTGTGTTACCGTCCAGCAGTGTGTTGTCCGAAAAGACCGCCGATCAGCCGGTTACCTCAACCGGGAGGCTTGATTGACCTCATGTGACGCGATCGACTTTTATTGACTAAACAAATATTCGATAGATGCTCGTCGCAAATTCGACCATGATGTCGGTCGAATCAAAGTCCAGGAACGAGCTATTAACCGTTCTTTCATCTGTTTCGTCAGCTGCAAAGTCTCCGCCGCCGCCGGGATCGCAATTTTCAGTGCATGGTGGAGGACAATTGACGGTGCAGCCCGTATAACCGCCGTTAGGCTGATCGCCATCCGCCATAGCCGAACCGCAGAAAAGTGCCATCGTTAGAAAAACCTTTAACATTAATCTCATTTTATTTTTCTCCAAGTTTTCTTTCTTTCATTCTTGATGCCGTGAGGCATCGGGATTATAATACACCGTTCTTCCGTATTATTTATGAGCTCTCATCACTCAGACTTATTACTTTCAACTAAAAAATTGGTCGCTTTGGAGCGCTCGGGCTGCTACGAAGATGCTCTTGCCGCATTTGGCCCCGGTTGGAATGAAGAGGGCTTTTTACCTGAGACCACGAATGGCACGACAAAGGATCAGGCTGAAGCACTGCTCCGGTTCGCCGCCCTCATCGGCTTTGACGGCTATCGAAACGGCGTGGAAGGCTCTCAGGAGAGATCCAAGAATCTCCTTACGCGAGCGCTAGATCTTTTTGAAGAATGCGGAGAAGTAGAAAAGATAGTCGAATGCGAAAACTATATAGCCATCGCGTATTGGCGCTCAAATGATCCACGCGAGGCCCGTGTCTGGGTCGAGACTGCACTTGCACGTAACGTACCGTCCACATGCGATGCCCGCCTATATGCTTGTGTGACCAAAAGCATGATCCTTCTTTCGGAGGGAAAGGCCGAGGAAAGTGTTGAGCATTGTCTGGCGGTCGAGGCCCACATGCGTAAACATGGCGATGCGTTTCTTAATGGCAGTCTCTGTACCAACCTCGCCCTTTCACTTAAACTTCTATCGCGAAATACAGAAGCCGTAGAATATCTCAAATCTGCCCGATATTTTCACACGCGGTCCCACCATAAAACTTATCTTGGAACAGTTCATAACAACCTGGCCCAGTTATTTAATGCTGAGAGGAAATTTGTTTCCGCGCATGAATCTGCTGATGCCGCTATCAAGCTCTATCGCAAGATCAAAGATCGCACGCGCGAGGCCTCGACTCTGGACACCAAGGCACAGATCTATCTCGAGGAGCGTAAGCTAACCGAAGGGCTGGACCTCGTCGACAGATCGATCGCTTTGCTGGCCAGCCATAAGGACTCGGAGGTACTGGCTGAGTCGTACTTTACACGGGCCAGGATTCTGTTGTTCTTAGACCGATTCAGCGATTCAGTCTTGAGTCTGGTCGATTGTCTGAATATAACCCGCATTAAACACGGCGACGATGCAGCAAAGGCCCTGATCGAGGTCTATGACAAAACGATAAGCGAAAAACAGAAGCCTGCTATCGAGTCGCAGCCGCTCGCAACCGACGAGCTCGAACTGATCTTACCCGAATCCCTTGCTGGCTATGACGATTATAAAGGAGTGTGGATCAACACTGACAAACTTGAAAGTGTCGGTGTTCCGCGAGGATCACTGGCAATCGTCACCCCAATTGATGTCAAACGCGGTGATCTTGCCGCTATTATGGATTTGAAAAACCAGGTAGTCTCGTGCGGATTTTATGATTCTGATTTCGGTATCGTCTGTCTTGAGTCCAGCGATCACGAGCCCGAGCTGTTTGATGCAAGCGAGATCAAGGTACTGGGAAAGATAGTGGGCGTTTGCCGATCTGGCAAGGATCCTGACGGCAAGATGCTGGTTGAGGCCCTAGCTTTCTGATCTTTATCGAAATCCCGATATATCCATCCCGTATTTTTCCTTCACGTATTCTTCTGCAGCTTTATTGACCGTTCTCAAGTTTTCCAGCCGACGCTGTGCTTTTTTAATATGCGCTGAAGTCCGAGCTGCCATCTGTTTTAGCACGTCACGCCCCTCATTGGTTTCGCTGCGGATCTTTTCTCTGAGAACGTAAAGCTCCGATTCCTCGGCCGATTGCTTTTCTTCGGCCAGTTCAATAAGCCTCAATCGCACCTGGGCGATCTGGCGGATCGCCCGGACAAGCTCGTCGCCGATACTATCGCCTTTAACGAGATCGGGGCTGTTTCGAAGGTCCTCAACCAGCTTATTCAGCTTGCTCTGGTCACCTGCGGAATATGCTTCATTAAGCTGGGCCATAAGGCCGTGACGCTTTTCCTTTTCAACAGGGTCGAGTGCCAGGTCCGGATGGATCGTTCTTGCGAGGTTGTGATAGGCTTTTTTGGCTTCGGGTGTGGGCACACGTTTGACTCCGAGATCGGCGAAAGCCTCGGCCTTTGAGGCGGACTCCTCTGCTCGACGGCGAAGCTCGTCGGCCTTTTTCTTTATTTCCTCGTCGTCGGGAACAAGCTTAAACTCCTCTTCAGCGATCTGGGCCTCGATCTCATCGAGGTCAGCATACAAACGTCCGACCTCCATCGTGTAACGGGCCTCGAACTGTTCAAGATCCGCCCGAAGATCGGTCATTTCCTCTTCGCTGTCGGCGAGACGGTCCTTTAACCGTTCCAGCACCGCTCGTTTCTTATTAAGCTCGATCTCTTCGGGGGCAAGGGGATGCATAGGTTCAGGAATAGAGGTTCATTGGCCGGGTCAATAACTCGATCGGGTCGTCAACATTGAGGGCCTCACGGACATAAAATGGTTCGCCGGCGGCAACGCCTATCAGGGAACCGAAATACCTCGAACGGTTCTCGAGTTCTTCAAGAAAGCTTGCGGATGTCAGTCTCGTCTCCGGTTCATTCGAGTTCGGATCGAAAAACTGCGACTTATGCGCTTTGATCGCGGCCATCTTCTCTTCAAGAAAATCTGATATATCGACAATAAACGACGGCAGAACTCGGCGTGAAAAGATATTGTAAGCCACATGGGGTACCGCTATCTTCTCACTGCCGGACTCCTCATCGAATCGCAGCATGCTCGACAGTCGTGCCGATTCACGGACCAGTTGGGCAATGTGGCAATGGTCAGGATGCGGGTCATCATCCTGATGCGTAAAGATCACTCTCGGTTTGAGGCGGCGCAGGGCACGCACCATCGCTATTCTCTCGACATCGGTGACAAAGACATGGCCGTCGGGCAACCCGAGATTTTCGCGAATATCGAGCTGTAGTATTGCGGCGGCACCTTCTGATTCTTTCGCTCGGCCCTCGACCGTTCCGCGAGTG
>JBGSXN010000190.1:0-3033 GCA_041751355.1 Pyrinomonadaceae bacterium | reverse complement strand
ACTCCGCCAGCATTTGCAAGAATATCGGGGATCACAAAGATCCCCTTATCGTGAAGGATCTTGTCGGCCTTTGGCGTGGTGGGCCCGTTTGCTCCCTCAGCCAGTATCTTACAGCGAATGCGATCCGCGTTTTCCGAAGTGATCTGATTTTCCGTCGCACACGGTGCGAGTACGTCGCATTCGATCTCAAGCAGGCCTTTATTATCGACAGGGTCAGCGTTGGGATATCCTTCCAACGATTTATTTGCCCTTAAAAATTCCAGGACCGCAGGAATATCCAAACCGTTCGGATTATAAATTCCACCGCCTACATCAGATATGGCAACGACCTTATAGCCGATCTGGTGCATCAATTCAGCCCCAATGCCGCCGACATTTCCGGCTCCTTGGACAGCCACCGTGGTGCGCTCCGGCGTTAGGTCATAGCGTTTGATTGCCTCGTTTACCGTGATCAAGACGCCTCGTCCCGTTGCCTCGCGACGTCCGAGCGACCCGCCGAGGGCCACTGGTTTGCCCGTGACTATGGCATTTACCGTATGACGCGAATGCATCGAATATGTATCCATGATCCACGCCATCGTCTGCTCACCAGTATTCATGTCCGGTGCTGGGACATCCCTATCCGGTCCGATAAAATCGAGAAGCTCCGCGGTGTAACGGCGAGTCATTCGTTCGAGTTCACCGATCGACATCTGATGGGGATCGCAAATGATACCGCCCTTGGCTCCGCCAAATGGCACATTGACGACGGCACATTTCCACGTCATCCAGGCCGACAGTGCCTTTACCTCGTCCAGTGAGACATCGGGAGCATATCGAATTCCGCCCTTTGCCGGGCCGCGGGCAAAATTATGCTGGACCCGATACCCTTCGAAAACCTGAATATGGCCAGTGTCCATCCGTACCGGGATATAAACCTTAAGTTCCCGGCTGGGCACCCGCATGACTGCATACAGATCGTCTTCTAATCCGAGTAGTTTCGCCGCACGGTCAAAACGTTCGCTCATTGCCTCAAACGGATTTTTCTCATCGATGCCTCGAAATCTGCGCATCTCATCAGCCATTGGATTTGCCATTATAAAACTTCTCCAGAATTTCTAATCTGCTGCGGTTCCCGATTGTATCCGCCATGAATGTCATCATACATCCAACAAAATTTGCATGACGTGCATCTCAATTCAGTTGTCATATTATTTTTCAATTCGGGCCGGGGCCGTGGTCTGCGTGAAATTTATCCGGCTTGCGACCGTCATCGGAAGGAAATCTGATTGTTGAGGTTTGGCGTCCAATCACAAATCTTAACGCACGAAAAAGTTAGATGGCAAATGATTAGGAGTGAAATTTAGAATCGTATTCGGAATCATATTTTCCGTGACAACCGGGTCGCAAATGCTAGAATTAAAAGGCCTCATTTGATAATGTCCGGCATGTCCCTTACTAACCATTTCAGCGTGCTGCGGATACGGAATGTAATTCTTTCCGCCGCTATCTTCTTGATTCTGGGCTCCACTGCACCAGTCGCTCAGACCGTAAACGAACGGTTAGATCCAGTCGGCATTTTTAACGCCGCACAGGACCTTCACGAGCGAGGAGACCTCAAGGGTGCCGTTTCTCTTTATGAAAGGGCCATCGCCACGCTCCCCGAGTTTCCCGAGGCTGAGTACCAGCTCGGAATGGCGTTTCTTGCCTTGAGAAATGTTGAGGCAGCGGAAAAGGCCTTTCGCCGGGCGCTCGAATTGCGACAGCATTGGACGCTTCCTATGGCACGCCTCGGCTCGATCCTCATTGAACGCGGCCGAAATGACGAGGCACTTTCACTTCTGGAAAAAGTCGTCGAGATCGAACCCCAAAACCCTGCCGCGCTTACCGCACTTACCGAACTGCGGATTGCGACGGGGGCTTCGACGGCAGTTTTGCGAAACCTGCTTTCCACTATTTCGGAGATGACCGCGAAGGCGAATCCAACCGTCTCGCTTTGGACCGCCCGAGCGGCCCTTGAGATGTCACTCGGTCAGCATGAAATGGCAAAATCCAGCCTTGTCAAAGCTTTAACGTTAGAACCAGACAATCGTCTCGCTCTAGCGCAGCTTGGCGATATAAGTTTGGCCGATGGCGATATAACCGCTGCCCGAAAGATCGTGGCCCGTCTCGACGCCGACCGCGAACCATTCGGACCGCATTTAATTCTGAAAGCCAGTGTTCTCGCGTTCGATGGCAGGTTTGATGAAGCGATGACCTTGCTCGACACTTTCAAAGGAACCTCGACGCGGGCGGATGAACTTCGTTCGCGGATCAGGGCGGCAAGATCAACCGATCCTAGAGACTTGGAGAAACAACTCGAAAAAAACGGTCGAGATGTCGCAATATTGGGCCGACTCTGCTCGATGTATCGTCTGTTCAGCCCGTCTAAAGCTCTGGAATATTGCCGACGCGCTTCAGAGGTTGAACCCGGCAATGTGAGCCACGCCGTTGGATTTGGTGCAGCCTTGGTCCAGGCTAAAGAGTATGAGGCAGCGGTCGATATCTTAAGGAAGTTAATCAGCATTGCTCCAGACAATTCAACGGCGCGGGCAAACCTGGCGACTGCATTATTTCAGTTAAAGCGCTACCCGGAAGCTAAAACCGAGTTCATTTGGTTGACGAACACACAGCCGAAAGCTCCGGGTGCCTATTATTTCCTCGGCATTGTCCATGACCACATGACGGAATACATGGATGCCGCGGCAAACTATCAACAGTACCTTCGTCTGGCCGACCCGGTGCAAAACAAAACCGATATTGAACGGGTCAATTTGCGAATGCCCGTGTTGCAACGGCTGATCAAGGAAGGTAAGGGGAAAAAGTAAGGTTAATGAAAAGGAGAATTACAAATCAAGGTTTAATGATATTGCCGGCGGTGTTAATTATGTTCGCGATCCCACTTTCGGTCGCGGCCCAGCCTGAGTCGGTTGAAACGGCGCCGCCGCCCATCAGTGTTATGTCGAAAGCCGAGCAGGAAAGTCTGGACAAAGCCAAGGATGTCGGCGATCGCAC
>JBGSXN010000189.1:0-55740 GCA_041751355.1 Pyrinomonadaceae bacterium | reverse complement strand
GAATCAGAGTGTAGCTAAATTCGCTGCGGTTGCAAAACTTGTGTTTCCAATGAAGTATGCATTTGGTATGATTTACGATTGCAAGCGGACAGCAGAGGGGCGGCACATTCAAACTTCGAATCCTCTAAAAAGATCAACATCTAGAAGGATCGTTAGAGGGCTCATACGAGTTAATTTATGAGAAGAATAAAAATTGGTTTCGCGATGTGCGTGGTTGTCTTTTTTATCTCTGCAGGCGGAGTTGCACAGACTGTTTCAAGCCCGACCCCTTCAGATCAGGTAGTCTCTGGCGTTGTAAGATCTAATGATAGGTACCGTATCGGGTTTCAGGATGTTCTCGATATACAGGTTTTTCTCCATCCTAACCTGAACCAGCGGGTGTCGGTTAGCCCCGGGGGTTCGATCGCCCTGTTCAGGCTGGATCAGCCTCTGCTCGCTGTCTGCAAGACGGAAGAGGAACTAGAGGCTGAGATAGCCGCTGAATATAAAAAGAAATTTATCCGCGATCCGCAGGTCAAAGTGACGGTCGCGGAACAAAAATCACAGTCGGTTATGGTGATGGGGGCTGTCGAGAAACCCGGAAGCTTTTATATCAATCGCCGTATTCACCTGCTCGAGATGCTTGCATTGGCAGGCGGGCCGAGCAAAGATTCGGGCACGAGGCTGATCGTCGCTCGAACCGGCAGCACCTCAAATTGCCAGGAAAACTCGTCGGACCTAGATGACGAAGTGGCCGTCGTCGATTACAAGGTACGAGATATCCAGTCTGCTAAAGAGATAGTTTGGATGAAGCCTGGTGACGTAGTGTGGGTCCAGGACGCCGACATTATTTATGTATACGGCAATGTCAATCAGCAGGGATTGCTGAAAATTCGTGAGCCCATCACCCTGACCCAGGCAATAGCCTCGTCAGAAGGGCTAAAGCCTGCGGCCAAGAAAAACAAGATACGCGTTCTGCGTCAGCCGCCGGGCGGCGGCGATCGCCTGGAACTGATCTTTGACCTCGACCAGATCGACAAAGGAAAGGTCAGGGACCCATTCCTCGAACCCAGCGACATCGTCGCTGTATCAGAAGATAGAACAAAATCGATACTATTGGGGTTGGCTAACTCGCTCAAGAGTTCCGTACCCAGCGTTCTTTACCGGTTTCCTTAATTGCGAATATGAAAGAATCGCGTGAGATCATTAGAACTCCGATCCATGATACTGAGATCGAACGCACGTTTGAGGGCCCGACTGGCGGGGGCGGGCGATACCCCGTGTATTCAAACGCTCAGACGTTCGACGGGCATCAGTTTCTGGACTATTGGCGGGCCATCCGGAAAAGACTTTGGCTTGTTGTTGGGATAGCAGTTCTGATCACGACTCTAACGGCGATCTATGTTGCGCGACAGCCTAATGTCTTTCGCTCTCAGGCGGTTGTCCAGGTCGATCTTGAACAGATCAACCCCGACCTGGTAACTAGTGATCGTCAGCGGTCACTGCCGAATTCCGACCCGGCATATATAAATACCCAGCTTCAACTGCTTTGGAGCAACAGTCTCCTGCGCCGTGTTATCAAGGATCACAACCTGGATGCGAATAAGGATATGCAGCTTGCTCGTGCCCAAATGTCTTCCTCAACCTTTCGCTCTGCACTGCGTTCGCTGGGCCTCGCGACTGATGAATCGAGTAAAAAGGATGCGGCACTCAGCGAAATGCCCGGCGAAGTCTCGTTAGTGAGTTCTGAGGAGATAGCTGAGGCCGTGAGACTTGCACCTTACGTCACTCTCATAAAACAAAATCTCCAAATAGATCCTCGTCGTGAGACGCGCATGACTGTTAAGGATACACGGCTGATCGATATTTCATATACCCACACAAATGCCGAACTCTCTGCATTTATCGTAAATGCGATCGCCGAAACATTTACGATAGTAAATCAGGAAAAGCGGTCGGGCACTAGCCGGCAGACGAACGATTTCCTGCAGGAAAGAATAAGTACTCTGCAGGCCGACATTCGCCGAGACGAGGACGAACTTGTCGCATTAACTCAGGAGGCGGGTATCCTAAAAACAGGCGATGGCGAACAAACCATCGTGATAGACCGTCTCTCGGGCTTAAACAAACAGCTGCTCGAAGCCGAAAATCAGAGAAAAAATGCTGAGGCAAATTATTTTGCTGTCAGCAATTCGCCGGAAAAGATCCGCGCTCTGGCCGAGGCAGACGTTGCCCGTTTTACGACCGAGCAAGAGAATAATATTAGGCTTCTGCGATCTGACACGCTCAAAAAGATTGCCGATCTACGAACGGCCAGGATCGATAAGCTGGAACTTTTTGAGGAGGGCGCTCCAGAGATCAAAAAGATCGATAGTCAGATAAAAAGCTATCAGGATTCGATCGATGCCGCCATAACATCCTTCCAGTCGGATCTGGATTCCTATCGACAAAGGGCGTCTAAAGTTTTGCTCGAAAATCTCCGGACGAAATATCTGCAGGCAAAAGATCAGGAAGATAAGATCCGCGTCGATTTTAACAAGCAGTTTAACGAGGCCCAGGGACAGCATCAGGGGGCGGTGAGCATCAGACTCCGCCAGCAGAATATTGAGACTAACAAAGGGTTTCTCGAAGACTTGCGCAAGCAGGTAAGCGGGAACGATGTCGCCGCTCAGGGCACCAACAATAATATTAGCGTTACGGAGATAGCGATACCGCCCGAAACGCCCGTGGGGCCTCGTCGGCTGCTAACGGTTTTTGCCGCAATGTTCCTATCCACGCTTTTTGGGATCGGGCTGGCACTTTTCCTTGAATACCTGGACGACACCATAGGGTCCACCGAGGAGGTTGAGAATTACCTTCAGCTCCCGGCGTTGGCTGCAATTCCTACCATGGAATCTCTGCCAAAGCGTAAACTGCTGCTGGTAGGTTCCTCGGAGGAAGAGGAGAATACTCCGCAATCGCCTTTGCTTATCTCGGCAGACCCGCGCTCGGCGCTGGCTGAGGCTTACAGGCATTTGCGTACATCTATCCTGCTCTCAACGGCAGGACATGCACCCAAATCGCTGCTTATTACATCGAGCCTGCCATCCGAAGGCAAGACCACCACTGCGACAAATACAGCGATAAGTCTCGCCCAAACGGGCGCCCGGGTTTTGATCATCGATGCCGACATGCGTCGACCGCGGCTTCACTCGATATTCGGCATAGAGAACGGTTTGGGTTTGAGCAGTCTACTTGCCAGCGAGCTCACCGACCAAAATGTCACGGCCGCCATACAGCAAGACGAAAGGACCAAGCTTCATCTTTTGACTTCAGGACCGGTCCCGCCCAATCCTGCTGAATTAATTGGATCCGAGCAAATGGCCACGCTGCTGAAACTGCTTCAAACGAAATTTACCCACGTAGTAGTAGATTCACCTCCGATCGCGTCGTTTACTGACGGGGTCCTGATAGCGTCTTTGGTCGATGGTGTGATCCTGGTTGTTCACGCTGGAAAGAGCTCTCGCCAGGTCGTTCGCCGATCCCGCCTCCTTCTACAGGAGATCGGGGCGAAGATCTTCGGCGTGGTGCTGAATAATGTGAACCTGCATACAAAGGAAAATTATTATTACTATCAAAGCTATTATCACCGAAGTAATTACAACAGCGCTGATGAAGATTAATCTTTTGCAGAGAAATGATCGAGTGCGAGTTTGATACCGGTTTCCAGCTCCGTTTTATACTTAAATCCGAAAGATTTTTGCTTGGTTACATCTCCTCCTCGGGCGAAAACGCCGGTAGGTTTATCTGATAAACCGCGTACTTCGGGATAATAGCCGCAGAGCCGAGCGGCCATCCCGGCAAAATCGATGAAGCTGGTATATATGCCGGTCGAGAGGTTGAGAGCGTCGGCATTCTCTATTTTATCCATCGTCGCCAGTACGCCATCTACGCAATCCTCAATGTAAATGAAATCGCGCATCTGATCGCCCTTGCCCCACACCGTTAGAACAGGTTCACCGATGTTTTCGAGGGATCTTTTGCAAATACTGGGGAAGGGGTACGTTTCGTCCTGGTCCTCACCATAGCCCGAAAAGGGCCGGTAACACACCGAACGAATGCCGTTCTTTTCATAGGCAAGCCGCGCGAGGTACTCGACGGTCAGTTTTGCCCACCCGTAAGACAGGTCCGGCATACCTATATCGGTCTGAAAATCGATCATGTCCTCGCGAAGCAGAACATAATTCTCTCTCGTCTGAAATTTTATCGGATATGCGGCACTCGAACTAAAGCAAATAGTCTTTGCCGGACGCGATCTCACCGCCCATTGCCAATAGGCTGAATCGATAGAAAGGTCATCCGCCACGGCCAGTGGATTATTCTCTATCAACAACCGGCCTCCCACAAGTGCGGCCAGGTGCAGGCAGTAATCGAAATCGTCGTCTGGCGTTTGCCTGAAGTAATCTCGACAGTCCATTTCGTAAAATTTGAAATTCTCAAATTCCAGCGGATTCGTCGAAAACCATGTATCGCCGGGTGCCTGGGCGCCGCTAAGCGGGACGAGGCTGTCCACACAATGGACCTCATCGCCCATCTCTAAGAACCGCTTGACGAATCGGCGCCCCACAAATCCGGCCCCCCCTGTGATCAGAACTTTCCTCATATTTGATTTTCAAGGTAGAATTGTTAATTCTGGCTTCGATCCCGCGTGACACGCTGGAACCTAATTTACTATTTCATAACGCGTCATTTTCGGATAGTCCGACTCATCATTTCCTGAACCACTCACCAGTAAAATCGCGTGATCAGATTCTAGTTGTTGCATAACCGATCAAATGGCCAATCGAGAAATTAAGATCGAGATCATATCACCGGTTCGCAATCGTCGGGACATTACTCTCCAGTGCCTTACGAGTTTAAGTCGCATCGACGACGAAGGCCTAAAGGTGCACAAGATCATCATCGATGATGGTTCGACCGACGGAACATCCGAAGCGATCCGGGAAAACTTTCCTGACGTAGAACTGATCGAGGGTGATGGTAATCTGTGGTGTTCTGGTGCGGCGAACCTGGGAGTCACCCGTGCTCTAAGTTACGATCCCGACTATATATTGCTGATAAATGACGACACGGTCTTTGACGACAAATTTCTTCAAAACCTGGTGCGCACCGCGGAAAAATACGATCGAAGTGTTGTAGGGGGACTTCTACTTCTTTGGGACCAGCCGCACCGTGTTTTCCAGGTCGCGCCGCGATGGGACACTTGGTTCGGCGGATGGCGTCACTACATGGATCAAACAGTCTGGACGGTCCCTGACCAGCCGTTTGAGGTCGATCTGATCGTCGGGAACTGCACTCTCTTTCCTGCAAAAGCGTTCCGGGAAGAAGGCCTGTTCGCGACCCGCTGGCTTCCGCATTACGGCGACGCGGAATATACGCCTCGTCTTAAACGGCGTGGATGGAAATTGTTTATCGATCCGCATGCACGAGTATTTAATCAGCCGAATGAGGTCCCGGCGTCGATGAGTAAAATGTCGGTCGGACAGCTCTATAAAGCTCTCTGGAAAAATTATAATGCTCCGCAAAATCTGCGAAACCGATTTATGTGCTATTGGCTGGGTGCTCCATCAAAGGTGCAGGGCGCGGCAGGATTTTTGGTGTATGTAATCAGGCTCGCGTTGCAATGGACGCGGCTGGGATCCCGGTGGACGGTCGGCAACAAGGAAAAACCAATGGCCGAGGAGTTTCCGACCCATTAAAAGGGTAATTCGATATGGCCGAGAACTCTACGACCAAACGCAAACTGATCTTTGTTTGGAATTACACCAATTGGGGCGGTGCACAAATATACTTGCTGGCCATCATGAAGGAGGCAGCTGCCGAATGGGACATATTGGTACTCCTTCCGCCGGGTTCGTCACCTGATATGGTGGGATTCCTCGAGCAGATCGGCGTTAGGTACGAGTTTTTGGACGCGGAGATCGATCAGAATGAAGCACATTCACTCACCAGAAAGCTGCAACGCCAGATTCGCCGCATCCGGGCAGAATTTCGGACGCTGCTTCGACTTGGTAAGTTCGATCTTCGCTCATCGATCGTTCATATCGAATTGGCTCCCTGGCAGTCATGGCTTTTTTACACAGCGCTTAGGCTAAAGGGAGCGAATGTGTTTGTAACAATGCATAATATGCTGCCCCCCCGGCCCGCGTGGCGGGTGGCGATCTGGAAAGCACGGCTGCAGTTTGTTTCGCGTCTTCGCGGATTTCATATTTTCGCATCGAATCATGACACGCGTAACAAGCTGAAAGGGTGGGTCTCGCCAAAGTTCTGGGAAAACATTAAGGTTACATACACATGCGTAAATCCAGAGCAAATAACCGCGGCAGCCGAACTCGACTTTGATAGGTTCCGGGAGTTGGCGAGACTTGGTATACCGCCCGCCGACTGTATAGTGTTGTGTCTGGCTCAGTTTATTGATCGAAAGGGTCGGTGGGTTTTCCTCGAATCTGCCAGGATCGTGGTTCGATCGGTTCCAGAAATAGCCTTTGTGTGGGTAGCTCCCGAATTACCGTCCTCTGAAGATCAAAAAAAGATCGACGAATACGGCCTTGGCGATCGGTTTACGCTGGTGTTGTCACGAGACGTTGGAAATACAAGGATCGAGATCCTGAGTATTTTCCGGATCGGCGATATCTTTGTACTTCCGAGTTTTGTTGAGGGCCTTCCGATTTCACTTTTAGAGGCAATGGCGATGGGCCTGCCCGCTATTTCTACCAATGTCTATGCCATTCCCGAAGCCGTAATTCATGACAAAACGGGAATCCTGGTCGAGGCGGGCGATCCGGAAGCACTCGCGCAAGCGATCATCGAACTCTCGAACGATCCGGACCGAAGAAAGCGGTTATCAGATGCCGGCCGCAGATTTGTCTTAGAGAACTTTGACGAGCGGGTAGCATCGAGGATCGCAATCGAAGAGTACAGGAAATGTTTTGAATAGCGAGAACCCTACAATCGGCAGACGGCAAAAGCTGGTGAAAAACAGCCTTTATGGCCTCTTGTCCTGGCTCTTTCCCATAATCCCCACGCTGATAGTCACGCCGATCGTAGTCACTTCTCTGGGGAATGAAATGTATGGCCTATACATGATCGTCCTCGGTTTCGTCAGTTATTTCTTCACGCTGAATATAGGAAAAGCCGCTGCCAAATATGTCGCCGAGTACAAGGCAACGGGTGAGACAGACAAAATATCAGATGTGGTTTCTGCCACATTAATAATGGGCTTCGTCATAGGTCTCGCCTCCGTAGGACTTATCGCCCTATTCGGACATGTTTTTGTCAGCGATGTACTTAGAATCGATCCTTCGCTGCAGCAGACCGCGAAAACCGCACTTTATTTAGGCTGCGCCAATATTCTGGTCTTAATGCTCGGCCTGACCTTTCAATTCATCCTTCAGGGTCTGCAAAGATTTGATAGGTATCTCCTGATAACAAATTTAACGAGTTTGCTGCTTAGTTTGGGCTCTCTGGTGGTCGTGATCTCGGGTTACGGCGTGATAGGCCTGTTTGTCGTTAGTTTGTCCGTTTCTATAGTGACCGGAATTATTTCACTGGTCCTTGTGAAGCGACTTTTGCCAACACTCGAGTTTAGGCTGCGGGTCGGAAGAGAGGCATGGTCCGAGGTATGGCGCTATGGTCTCAGCATCATGGCATATCAGCTATTCGGCAGCCTGTTGCTGCTCTTTGAAAGAGCGTGGATAACCCGGCAATTCGGGCCGGAAGCCTTGACGTTTTACACGATACCAATGGCCCTCGCTATTTACCTGCAGATGTTTGTCGCCAGCCTTGTTCTTGCGATGTTTCCTGTCGTAAATGAACACCTGTCGCAACCGGATATCCTGGTGAGACTATATAAGAAGTCAACCAAATTCGTACTGATGATAATTGCCTTGGCTATTGTTTCCGCTATTGCAGGCGGACGAGCATTCCTGGCCCTCTGGCTTAATGAGGATTTTGCCGCTGCTTCATACCATCTCCTCGTTATCCACGTCCTGGCGGTCTCGCTCGTGGGCATTACAATGATCGTCTGGCAGATCGCCGAGGCGTTCCGGAATGCGTCGCTGACGGCCTTTGCCAATTTCCTGTTAATGGCCCTCGGCATCCCGCTGATGATTATCTTTTCTTACCAATGGCAGACCGCGGGGGTCGCTTATGGCCGCCTGCTCGCGGTTTTGGTATATGTGCCGCTGATCTTTTATGTGGAGCGACGTTTTCTGGGCGGGATCTTTTGGAATTTTTGGGGTTCGACCTGCTTACGCATACTCGTCGCCGGCATAGCTGCCTTTTTTGTCGAATCGATCATCATGTGGGGCTTCGAAACGGGATGGCTAGTCTTGTTTTTGTCCCTGACGGCCGGGACGGTCGTCTACGGGATCGTGCTCTTGTTAAGCGGGTCTTTCGATTCTGAAGACAAGCTCATTCTGAAGAGCTTTCTGGGAAGGGAAAATGCCTGATATATGAGCCGAACGTCGGCAGCTCGTATGTAGTAAACTTGCCTCGATAGGACGTCCGGAACAAGCCACTTCGCTACGGGTGTGAATTGGATCGGCAGTAGGGATTATTTTTATAATGGCCAAAGATTTCGACATGGTCCAACGGGTCGACCTGATCAAAGACCTGTGTAACGGGAAACGCGTACTTCATCTGGGGTGTACAAATTACCCTTACACAGAAGAAGCTATCGAGTCTGATATGCTTTTGCATTTTGAATTGGAAAAGTGCGCGTCAGACCTGTGGGGGATCGATGCCGATCAGGCCGGGATCGATATCCTTAATTCGAAAGGTTCGCGGCAGATCGTGAAGGGCGATCTAGAAAAGCTCGCAGAGGTGGAACTTGAAGGACCATTCGAAGTGATCGTGGCCGGTGAAATGATCGAGCATTTAAATAATCCCGGTTTCTTTCTCGATGGCGTGAAGGAATTTATGACCAAAGAAACCAAACTCGTGATCACCACTATCAACGCGTATTGCGCGATGAGGTTTTTTTATTACGGAGCAAGAGGGAAGCGGGGAAAGGCGGAACCTGTACACCCTGATCACGTAGCGTATTACTCATACTCGACTTTGAAGCTGCTGTTGCAAAGACACGGCCTCCGTATCGACGTTTTTTTGTATTATGATATTGGTATCGAACACCGTCCGCACGTCAGATGGTTTCTAAAGATCGTCAATGACATATGCGTGTGGTTCGTTCCTCAGTGGTCCGACGGAGTCATTGCCGTCTGTTCCATTGACGACTAGCTTTTACCGATCATATGCAGTCCACCCAGTATATCGCTCTAAAGCGCCCCTATTCGAATACGAACACGATCATCCCCGCTTTGATCGCTATGGGCGTGGCGATGGTAGCTGCGCTGGTGATCGTCTTGGTGTCGAATGACGCTTTTGAATCGTACCCCTACATTTACTTGCTCCCCTGGGCAGCTGGTTTGGCGGTATTGTTAACCATACCCTCACTTATCCTTTATTATCGCGGAAAGTTCACATTCGCTGATCCCCTGATATTTGCAACCTGGTCGTATTTTTTTCCGGGGTTTGTGATCGGCGGGGTCTTTTTCGCAGGCGGCTGGTCACAACCTGTTTTTCTTGCGCTGATTCAAGATTTCAGCTATACGATGCCGCTCACCTTTACCCTTGTTGGCGTGGGGTTCGCAAGTATGGCGGTCGGCTATTTTTTGCCGATCGGGTCCAAACTCGGCACGACCGTGGCAAAACGGCTGCCACAGGCTGATTATCCTCTCGATTCCTATATAGCTCCGGGTGTGCTGTTGCTGTCTCTCGGCGTTCTAAACACAATTATCGCATTCGCGATCGGTCTGTTCGGGTTTCAAAGAAGCATCGAGATCAATTCGTATGACGGCCTCGTATTTCTGACGACCCTTTTCTGGATGCAGGCGAGTTTTCTGCTCTGGTACATAATATTTCGCCAACGGAGGCTCCGATTCATTTTTATCCCTGTTTTGGCAATGCTTGTAACGACTGCGGTTACCAAATCGATTTTTGCCGGTAACCGGGGCACTATAATTCAGATATTCACGACAGTCGTCCTGGCCTTTATCCTTTCCGGCAGGCGATTTGGCGGTAAGCAGTTGACCGTAGCGTCACTGATCCTCGCCGGTCTGCTGTTTATCGGTATGATATACGGCACGACATTTCGCATGGTTAAGGGCGGCGAAGAACAACTGGGCGCGGGCCAATATGTAGAGAACGTTTTTGAGACATTTGATCACCTCGGCCGCTCGGACATGAACCAGTCAATGGAGTTTGGTTTTGAGAGCATTGCCGGACGGGTCGACGCGGTCAGCATGCTTGCCGTAGTGGTGTCGAGCTATGAGCAGTTACAGCCATATGAAGAAGCATATGGTCTCGATAATAATATCTTTATCGAATCGACCACATTTTTCATTCCCAGAATTATCTGGAGCGACAAACCAACGGTTTCAGACGCGAGACGCTATAGTGATCTTTACTTCAATTGGGGCGAATCATCATTTATTATTACGCCGATCGGGGACCTTCTAAGAAATTTTGGAATGATAGGTGTGCCGATCGGAATGCTGATCCTCGGGATAGTACTCCGTTTTATTTACAGCTCGCTGGTTGAGGGCCAAAAACCGTCGATTTGGCGTTACACCTTGTATTTCATGCTTCTGACTTCGATCTCGTATGAGGGATTTTATGCGACTATCATTCCGAATATGTTCAAGATCGGCGTCGTCGCTGTGGCCGGTATGGTGATCGTGGTATTGATCGCTCGTCGGCTCTCGCCGACATTAAACGCAGGCCCGCGGCCAGTTTAGATTAAATGATTGTCTTTACAAACGGATGTTTCGACATTATCCATGCAGGGCACGTAGACCTGCTCGATCGTGCCCGTGCGCTTGGTGACAGGCTGATAGTTGGCATCAACAGTGACCGCTCGGTTCGATCTATCAAGGGTCCCTCGAGGCCGGTCCAGGATCAGGACGCCCGGAAAGCTGTGCTTCTTGGTCTGAGTTCGGTTGACGACGTCGTTATATTCGACGATCCGACGCCCGAGAAATTGATTCAAAGCCTTAGGCCCGACGTTCTCGTCAAGGGCGGCGACTGGAAGGTCGATGAGATAATCGGTGCCAGCTTTGTCCAGAGCTACGGCGGCCAGGTTCACTCGCTGCCTTTAAAGGACGGCTATTCGTCGACCCGGATCATTGATAAGTTGAAAACTGGAGTAATGAATTCTGAAAGCCAAACTTCGGGATCGATCGCCGATATATCCTTCCTCCAGCATATCGAATTGATGACAGCCGTCGCGACCGAATGCAGTGAAACGATAACTGTATGTTCTGAAATCCTCATCAGAGCGTTCGAGCAGGGCAATAAGGTCCTTATCTGCGGCAATGGCGGAAGCGCCGCGGATGCCCAGCATATCGCGACCGAGTTTACGGGCCGATTCGAAACGGAGCGACGCGCACTGCCGGCTATCGCGTTAACCACCGACACATCGGCGTTAACTGCCGTGGCAAACGACTATGGGTTCGAACGTGTTTTTGCCCGGCAGGTAGAGGCGTTAGCGGTGCCGGGCGACTGCTTGATAGCGATCAGCACCAGCGGAAATTCGCCGAATGTAATTGCAGCAGTAATGGCGGCCCGGGAAAGGGGCTGCAGCATCGTCGGAATGACAGGTGCCCGCGCTAATAAGCTAGCGTCCCTGTCAGACGCCTGCTTGTTGGTGCCGTCCGAGCGGACCGCTCGTGTCCAGGAAGCTCATATTACGGTAGCCCATATATGGTGCGAAATGGTCGATCATCACTATGCCGGGGGCCGGATCAAATCGAATGCAGATCCTCGATAATTTTAAGGATACAAAGGTGCTCATACTGGGCGATGTAATGCTCGACCGGTACTGGTGGGGAAGCGTCGGTCGAATCTCGCCCGAGGCACCGGTTCCGGTGGTCCGCCTATCCAATACGACGGTAGCCGCAGGTGGTGCGGCAAATGTAGCGGCCAATGTTGCTGGACTCGGGGCAATCCCCACGCTCGTCGGAGTAATCGGCACAGACGGAGAGGCCGATGCTATCCGGCAGTTACTGGAAGCATCCGGTGTTGCGTCAAAACATCTGATTGGCGTGCCAGATAGGCCCACGACAGTTAAGACAAGGATCATTGCCCATAGCCAACAGGTCGCGCGGGTCGACCACGAATCCGACGCTGACATCGATACCGCGACCGAAGATCGGATAGTGGAATCTCTCGGAGATCTGATCGCCGAGACAGACTCGATCATCGTATCCGATTACGCGAAGGGTCTTTTGACCGGGTCGCTTCTCGAAAGGTTAATGCGGATTGCTCGCGAGTTGAAAACATCCGTTCTCATCGATCCAAAAGGCAAAGATTATGGAAAATACCGGGGGGCAACGCTGATCACGCCCAACCGCCGCGAAGCGGCGGAAGCCTGCAATCTGAGTGAAAACGCCCCTTCCATTGTTGGAGTCGCCGGGAAAAGGCTTTTGGCTGAGATCGACATAGACTCTCTTCTGATCACCCAGGGCGAAGAGGGGATGACGTTGTTTCAGCGCAATAGCGAGGCACGGCATTTCCCGGCTGCAGCCCGCGAAGTCTATGACGTGACAGGCGCGGGTGATACGGTAATTGCGACGCTCGCTACGGCCTTGGGGGCTGGTGCGGATCTGGAGACCGCAACGTATATAGCCAATGCGGCGGCCGGCGTTGTCGTTGAGCAGATCGGCACTACCGCTATAACTCTTGACGGAGTGCGAGAGGCACTTGACGGCTGGTCCGGCGACATTTAGCGAATCTTGGATTTCCAAAACATTCTTATTTTTCGCATCGGGCATCTAGGCGATACTGTCGTTGCACTGCCTGCTTTGTGGGCCATTCGCCGCAGATTTCCGCTCGCTCGCCTGACGCTTCTCACTAACATCGATCAACGAAATCCGCATTACGTGTCTCCGGTAGACGTTCTTCCGCGTGCAGGCCTGATTGACGAAGTATTACCCTATCCGACAAATCTTGGATACATCGGCAGTATGAGGGCTCATCTCGGCCTGGCCCGAAAGCTTCGGCAGGGACATTTCGATGCCGCAATATACCTTATGCCCCGTGTCCGAACGATAAAGCAGATCGAGCGCGATCGAATATTTTTCCGGCTTGCGGGTATAAACAGTTTGCTGGGAAGTGATTTCCTGAAAAGGGAGCGGCTCGAAATTCCCGCCTTATTCCCGACGCCAGAAATCGAGCGTGAATCAGACTTTCTGCTCCGTATGCTCGCCGAGGCCGGAATCTCTTCAGACCTGATAGAGACCGATCTTTTGCTGACCGAGGAAGAAATATTGGCTGCGGATTCGTGGTTTGCACGCGCCTCATCCAATATGGGAGAAGAGATTTTGGTCGGCGTCGCTCCCGGCAGCAAGTTGAAGTCGAAGATGTGGTCCGAAGAGCGTTATGTCGAGGTGCTTGCCGGATTGATCGAGAACTTCGATTGTCATCCCATCATTTTCGGCGGACGCGAAGACCGAAAAAAAGCCGATCGGATGATAAGTGCGTTAGGTTGCGGCTCGAACGCCGCAGGCGAACTCAATATTCGCGAGTCGGCCGTACTTTTGCGAAAGTGTAAAATGTACCTGGGCAACGATACCGGTACAATGCACCTTTCAGCAGCGGTCGGTGTGCCTTGCGTGGCGATCTTTGCGCCGATAGACTGGGCCGGTCGATGGGCTCCGTTCGGCGATAATAATCGGCTTTTCCACGGACCTCTTAAGGATAACTCAGGGGCCGGCAGCCATGATCGGCACAGGTCTCTCGATTTGGTAGAGGTACTTGAGGTGTATGATGCCTGTGCCGACGTTCTAACTAATACTTGACGATGAAACTACTCATTTTCGGCGGAACTGGAATGCTCGGGCATACGCTTGTGCGGACTATGAGTAATTATTTCGACGTTCTGGCCACAATTCGGGGCGGCTTCGATTCCGTCGCGCATCTCGGCATATTTGACGAAGGCCGGACGATCGAGAATGTCGATGCAACTCAGATCGATACCGTCGAGCGTGCATTTGATATCGCCCAGCCCGAGATCGTCATAAATTCCATCGGCCTGATCAAGCATAAGCTTGCCGAAAGCGAACCGTCAGAGACTATTTATTTAAATTCGACCTTTCCGCAGCATCTGGCACGCATCTCACGTGATCGGGGCGCCCGGCTGATCTCAATAAGCACAGACTGCGTATATGACGGCAGAAAGGGCAATTATTCGGAAGATGATCTCCCCAACGCTTCGGACCTGTACGGAACCAGCAAGGTCGGCGGAGAGGTAAACGACGGCAGAGCACTGGTCATCCGGACGTCGATCATCGGCAGGGAACTCAGCCCCGGACATAGCATTGTCGAATGGTTCCTCAAGCATCGGGGCGGGCGTATAGATGGATTTACAAAGGCAATATACTCCGGATTTCCAGCACATATTTTGTCCGACATAATTTCGGACATAATTCGCAATCATTCAGACTTAACGGGCCTTTACCACATATCGAGCGACCCGATATCGAAATTTGACCTGCTGCGTTTATTAAATCGCTATTACGATGCAGGTATCGAGATCGAGCCCCGCGAGGTGCCAGAGATCGATCGAAGCCTTGATTCAACACGGTTCCGCCAACTGACCGGCTTCGTTCCGCTACCCTGGGAAGAAATGATCAGCCAAATGGCGAGCGACCCGTTTCCGTACGATGAACTCCATCGCCGGGTTGAAAAAGAATAACGTCGGGCGGCGGGTTTCTGTTATACGGGTCAAATGGTAATATTTCGTTTGCTTCCGCGGATTTATTCAAAAGCGACAACGAGAAACATGAATGAGTTAGAAGGTAAAAGAATTCTGGTCACGGGCGGTACGGGCTCGCTAGGCCACATACTAGTCAAACGTATCCTTACGGGTGAAATGGGCAAGCCTGCCCAGATCACGGTGTTTTCGAGAGACGAGGCCAAGCAGCATTTCATGCGCCTTGAATACCTTCATCGCGAGGTAGCCACTGATGACGTCATCTATGAGAATTCAGAAGACCTGTTAAATTTCCGGATCGGTGATGTTCGCGATTATCAGGCCGTCGTGGCGGCCTTGCGTGACATCGACGTTGTGTTTAATGCCGCCGCGCTCAAGCAGGTACCGGCTTGCGAGTATTTTCCGTTCGAGGCGGTGCTGACAAATGTCTACGGGCCCGAAAATATTGTCCGGGCGATCCGCGACAATGACCTGCCCGTAGAGGTGGTCATCGGCATTTCCACTGATAAGGCCGCTAAGCCCATCAACGTTATGGGAATGACCAAGGCTCTTCAAGAGCGTATTCTCATCGAGGCAAACAGGTCGTGTACACAAACGAGATTCAACTGCGTGAGGTTTGGCAACGTCATGGCGTCGCGCGGATCGGTTATACCGTTCTTTGTCAATCAGATCGAAAAAAATCTGCCGATCACGATCACTCTGCCCGAAATGACACGATTTCTTCTGAGTCTCGACCGTGCAGTCGATACCATCTTTGAATCGGTCAGAAACCCGAGCCGCGGTGGCACGTTTGTCTCAAAGGTCCCATCGGCAAAGATCACCGACATTGCTACTGTGCTTATGGGCGACAAAAAGCTGCCGATGGTCTTTACCGGGATTCGTCCCGGGGAAAAGGTCCATGAAATCATGATCTCGGAGGAGGAGTGCTTCCGAACTGTCGAGAGCGGGGATTATTTCAAGATCCTGCCGGTCCTGCCCGAACTGCGGGAAGAGCACGATTTTTCCCCAGCGCTTGAGTCGGAATACTCATCCAAGGACAATAACCTGTCGGTAGACGCGATCCGCGAGCTTTTACTCAAATCGAGCAGCGATATCCAGCGGTTCATTGCACGTGCTAACTGAGATCCGCCATCGGGATTAGTTTATGAGATTCCTGACCATTTTCGGCACGAGGCCCGAATTAATCAGATTAAGCCTGATCCTTCGGGTGCTAGACCAACATTGCGAGCACATAACGGTACACACCGGTCAGAATTACGACGAGAATCTCAGTGACGTCTTTTTTCGCGACCTCGAGATTCGTACGCCCGATGTCAGCTTGGGAATAAAGGCTAAGCGTTTTGGGGAGCAAGTGGGAATGATGCTTTCCAAGGTAGACGAGCTGCTCGATCTTCACAAACCGGACCGCGTTTTGATCCTCGGCGATACTAACAGCGCACTCTCAGCGATACCTGCGGCTCGCCGTCAGATACCTGTATTTCACATGGAGGCAGGCAATCGATGTTACGACGATCGCGTACCCGAAGAGATTAACCGTCGAATCATTGACCATTCGAGCACAGTTCTGCTGCCTTATTCTGAACGCAGTAAGGACAATCTCGTTCGTGAGGGGATTGACCGAGACCGCATTTATGTCACCGGCAACCCGATCAAGGAGGTGCTGGACACTTATAGCGAAAAGATCGACGAAAGCGTAGTAATGAAAACCCTGGGTGTACAGCCTTTCGAATACTTTCTCGCGACCCTGCATCGAGCGGAAAATGTTGATCTGCCTGAACGTCTTGCCAGGATATTTGAAGGTCTCGAGCAGGTGGCCGTTAAACTCGGAAAGCCGATCCTTATGTCCGTCCATCCCCGCACTGCCGAGAAGCTTGCCGAGAACAAGATCGGTGTCTCGAAAAATATTCGATTGCTGAAATCAATGGGCTTTTTCGATTTCGTCAAACTGGAAAAAAACTCGCTTGCGGTTCTTACTGACAGCGGTACCGTACAGGAGGAATGTGCGATCTTTGGTATTCCCAACGTGACGCTCCGTGATGTTACTGAACGTCCCGAGACAATTGAGTGCGGCAGCAATATCTTGAGCGGAGACGATCCCGATTCGATCTTCAATGCAGCCGCGTTGGCTATCTCGCAGCCTTCGTCATGGACGCCGCCTCGGGAATATCTCATCGACAATGTCTCTCAGACGGTCAGTAAGATACTTCTCGGCCATCTCAGCCGTCGGATCCATCGGTAGAAATTAGGACGTTAAGTAGTGGTAACATCCGCCGACAAGAAAACCCTTTGGGTCGTTTCGGAGTTGTATTATCCGGAAATGACCTCGACCGGATATTATCTCACCTCGATCGCAGAGGGACTCGCCAGAGACAGGACCGTTAGGGTGCTTACGGGCCAGCCGACATACGCGGCCCGAGGGCAGCGTGCCCCTAAGAAAGAGATCCGTCATGGGGTCGAGATCTCGCGGGCGTGGGGCACTACTTTCGATAAAAATGTTCTCCCGTTCCGCCTTATAAATATGTTTACGATCGCGGTCTCGATATTTTTCAAGGCCCGTTCGCTTTTTCGGCAGGGCGACGACGTGCTCGTAGTTACCGCTCCGCAGAGCCTTCCTGTTGCGATTGCACTCGCATCGTTGATGAGAGGCGCTCGATACACGCTTCTTGTACATGATAGCTACCCTGAGATCATGATCGCTGTCGGAGCGACAAAACCAGGCTCGCCGGTGGTAAAGGCCGTGAACTTCATTAATCGCTGGGTCTATAAACATGCCTCGAAGATAATCGTTATGGGCCGCGACATGAATGAGCTTTTCCTGAAAAAGACCGAGGGGCTCGACATCCCAATAAAGACTATCCCGAACTGGGCCGAACTCGAGTCGATTAAACCGACTGATAGATATTCGAATGCACTTTTAAGAGAATACGGTCTTTCGGATAAATTCATATTTATGTTCGCTGGCAATATCGGTCGTCCGATCGATTTCGATACAATAATGCTCGCCGCCGAAAAGCTTTCCGGCCGACCCGAATTCCATTTTATCTTTGTCGGCTCGGGCGTAAAGTTAAAGTCGCTTCATAAACAGGTAAAAGAACGGTCGTTATTTAACGTTTTGTTACTGGGCGCTCGCCCGCGAGGCGAACAAGAGGTCTTTCTCAACGCCTGCGATGTCGGCCTGGTTTCTCTTGTCGAGGGAATGTGGGGTACAGCAATGCCGAGCAAAACATACAACATCATGGCCGCCGGTCGTCCTATACTTGCGTTGACGGAGCCCGGCTCAGAACTCGCCCGCGTTATCGACGAAGAGGGAATTGGGTGGCACGTTCCTCCCGGCAATGTCGATGATCTGGTAAATACGATCGAGAAGATATACGAGCTCCGAAACGAATTACCCGAGCGCGGACGGCTGGCACGAAAGGCGGCGGTTGCAAAATACTCGCTCGATACCGCTCTTGAGGCTTATCGGAGCGCCCTTGAATAAAACGCGCTTCAACGCATTATCGTATATCGGCATTGACAGCATCTGAGCCATTCGTTTCAATGTAATATTGAACCCGCTAAGACCGAAGGGGCAGTCCGTCTTCGAAAGACGCGGCCGCCGGCCCGATGACTTCTGATATCGTGTTTTCCTTCCCGCGAGTGTTAACCGAATATAGTTTTGGCTATTAATCCTGCTCGTCTAATTGAATGATCGGCTCCATTATTTTCGCACTTGGGTTCTGCATAACGTTTCTTGGCGTGGTGCTTTATCGTCGATGGGGCATCAGCAAACATCTTTTTGACGTGCCTAATGACCGGAGCCTGCATAGCGAGCCAACTCCTCACGGTGCAGGCCTCGTCATCGTCATCGTCTGTCTAATAACCTATATTCCGATTTCTATCTACGTCTCACGTGATATCGTGTGGGGATATTTTATCGGCGCATCGATGATAGCGTTGATCAGCTTTTTGGACGATATCTTTTCGATCAGATTTTCGATCCGGCTGCTCGTTCATGGTTTGGCCGCAGTCATATTGATTTACGACACCGGTACCTGGCATGGCGTTACGATGCTCGGTGGGCTGCAGCTCGGAAATTGGGGCTATCTCATTACGTTCCTGTGGGTCGTTTGGATGGTCAATTCATATAATTTCATGGACGGGATCGATGGTCTGGCGGCTCTTCAGGCAGTAATAGCCGCGTCCGGGTGGATCGTCCTCGGGTTTCTTTTAAATATGCCGGCGTTATATTTGTTCAGCGCAATAATCGCATCGGCTAGTTTGGGCTTTCTTGTCCATAATGTAAGCAGTTCGCGTATATTCATGGGCGATGTGGGAAGTGCGTTTCTGGGGTTCACGTTTGCCGCTCTGCCTCTTTTGGCCCGTAATATGGCTAATTTTGCGTGGGACCTACTGCCGATCGCGGCGGTGCTCTTCGTCTGGTTTTTTCTATTCGACTCGGTAATTACATTGATACGGAGAGCGATCAGGGGTGAGAAAATTTGGATCGCCCATCGCGAACATTTTTTCCAACGCCTGGTTTCATCCGGCCTGTCCCATAGACAGGTCACGGTGATATACGGCATTCTCGCGACGCTGCTCAGTGTTTCGGTGCTGATCTCCGTCCAGTTCCGAGAGGACATCGGCCTCGCGATGTTTCCAGTCGTTTTCGTGCTGACGGCCATTTTACTCGGTATCGTTTATACTCGCAGGGTGGAGAATATAGTAACGAATGGCGACTAAACCGATCCGCGACATTAGTAAGATAAAAGTCATTCCTTACGATTTTCGATCCTATGGGGTCACGGTCAGGATCGATGGCACGGACGCCGCTCTGATTTATGACGCAGCTGCCGTCGCCAGGCGATCACTGCTTGGAAATTTGAGTACGGTACGGACCAGCAGGTTTGACCATAAATTCGATCTCACCAGCACAAAAAGCGGCACATATCGTATCATCCAGAATGGCGAATACCTGGCCTCTGGCCGCTCACGCCGTAAATTTCTGAAGTTCTTTGACAGTATCATACGGGTTTCGGTCGGCGAATACGCTGTTGATAGGGTGTTCCTCCATGCCGGGGTGGTGGCCTGGAACGGAAAGGCGATCGTCATGCCGGCGGACAGTTTTCAAGGCAAATCTACACTTGTCGCTGCACTTGTCAGGCAGGGAGCTGTTTACTATTCCGACGAGTTTGCGGTGCTCGACGAAGACGGCCTTGTTCACCCATTTGCGCGGCCAATATCGTTGCGGACTGACGACGCTAAGATAAAGCCCTATGAATTAAGTGTCGAAGAACTCGGTGGAGAAGCCGGATCCAGCCCCGCACCGGTAGGTTTAGTGCTCTTGACCGGGTATAAGCCCGGTGCAAAATGGAGGCCGCGCATACTCAGTTCCGGCAGCGGTGTCATGGCAATTATGCCTTTCGCTCTTTCCCTTAGACATCAGCCCGAATTTTCTGTTAAGGTATTGCATAATATAGCGAGCCGTGCGATAATTGCTTCCGGTCGTAGAGGTTCCGCAGAATTATTTGCCCGAACGCTCCTCAAATTCGTTGACAAACACGTAGATTGAGGTAGAATTAGTGAAACTGTTTTCAGTTTCCCAAAGTCGTAATTCAGCGCCGCTGGTTGACTTTGATTGAGTTTGTAAGACTTTGACTTTATATTGCATAAGCTAATCAATTCGCTTGGAGGAGAAGATGAATAACCCGAATAATCCGATGGCCCGCCAAAAAGGCCTTGTCGTACAGGAGATGCCCGACGAGGTCCTGGTATATGATCTGGACAGCAACAAGGCACATTGTTTAAATCAATCAGCTGCTCTCGTATGGAAATCCTGCGACGGAAATAACTCCGTTGTCGATATCATGCGTGAATTTGAAATGAATGGCGGTGGAAAGGTCTCGGAAGATCTTGTCTGGCTCGCTATCGATCAGCTCAATGAAAAAGGTTTGCTCGAAGGTGAAATCGAACCCAGGTTTAAGGGCCAATCGCGTCGACAGGTCATTAAGACCATTGGTCTGGCGTCGATGGTAGCTTTGCCGGTCATCGCTTCTCTGGTAGCTCCTCAAAATGCGTTGGGATCGATTTCTTGTGCATGTACCGCACCCGGGACTTGTGCAACCTTGACGGCCTGCCCGTCGACAACCAACTGCAACCCGAACGGCGTTTGCGCTCCGTAAGAGTCAGTTCATAAAAGATTGGAAAGAGTAGTGAAGATGTAACATCTTTGCTACTCTTTTTTCTGTGACTTTTTCCAGACCAGCACCTGAATCGACCTCGGCAACTGCGGACGAGCGCCGCTGGGGGCTGCTGCACAAGAAGACCCAGGAGGCCAAGGTACTGCAGGCTTTTAATTTCTTTCGTCAGGCTGGTATCGAACCGGTTCTGATAAAAGGCCTCGCCGCGGCGGTGTATTATCCCGCCTCGGTTCCCAGGCTTTCGATCGATATCGACCTGGCGGTTTCATCAAACGATGAAAAGGCCGCTCTTAATATTATAAAGTCCGGCAGATCTGAAGGGCTCGCCATTGACTTGCATCGTGAGCTCCGTCATCTCGATACAGTCCCGTGGGCAGACCTTTTCGATCACACGCAAATGCTGAAAATTGGCGAAGATGCAGTTAGGGTATTGTGCCCGGAGGACCATCTGCGGGTTCTTTGTGTCCACTGGTTGACCGATGGAGGGGCGAGCAAGTCGAGGCTGTGGGATATCTATTATCTTGTCGAGAATCGGCCTGATACCTTTGACTGGGACCGTTTTCTCAACGTTGTGAATGAACGTCGCCGCCGGTGGCTGGTATGCACACTCGGGCTTGCCCGACGTTACCTCGACCTCGATCTGGCCGGCACTCCGGTTGAGGATGGATCGCTTGACCTGCCCGTGTGGCTCACGAATACTGTCGAACGCGAATGGGCTGCCGAAACGCGGCAAATACCGCTCGAAACCACGCTTCGTGATCCAAAAATGTTATTTACGCAGATCAGAAAGCGTATGCGACCAAACCCGATCTGGGCCACCGTCCAGATGAATGGCAGCTTCGACGCCCGTACTCGCGTACATTATCAGATCGGAAACCTATTTAAGCGGATCGTGCCTTCGTTTTTCAGGATTCGGGATACTTTACGGACTGGAGGATGATGGAGAAGGAAGACGAGACAATTCTCGCTATTGACGCTGCCGTTTCCGGAGGCAGCCTTTCGCTAATAGGTAACGGCGTTGAGGAAGATTCATGGATCGGGTCGTCAGGCATGGCCCGGGCCGAGGACCTGCTCGCCAATATCGACAAATTGGTTACAAGTAATCGCTTATCGTTAAAAGACATCGATGTTGTGGCGGTTTCGGCGGGGCCAGGCAGCTTCACAGGTATTCGGATAGGCATTGCGACCGCACAGGGCCTGGCGACCGGCCTCGGAATCGCCTTGGCAAGTGAATCCGCCCTAAATGCCATGGCACTGAATTATCCGGGTCACGCCACAGTTGTAACTGCCGTACCTGCCGGAAGGGAAACCGTCTGTTACCAGCGGTTTGATACGGCATCCGGAACGGCCAATGAGGTGGGCCCGCCGCAAACAGAACGCGAAAGTGATTTTCTGATATTGGCCGCTACGCAGACCGATGTGCTATTTGTACTGCAAAGCGACCTGTTCAAAAATGCAGCATCGTCGGAAAACATCGTCGATTTTGGCAGCAATTTAGCATTCGCCATCGGCCTTGCTTGCCGAACGTCTCCGCGGCCAAATACTGAGCCGCTATTTATCAGCAAGAGTTTTTAGATGAAAGAAAATGCTCATGATCCGTCTGAAAGCCTGCGAGTAAGGCCTATCGAGCCGCATCACATAAGCGAACTCATTCGGCTGGCGGAGGCGACGAAGCTAAGTCCTTGGACCGCCCAGTGCTATCTGGAGGAACTCAAGAACCCAGACTCGATAATGCTGCGTCTAATTGGAAATGACAACTCAACAATCGGCTTTGTCGTAGGCCGATTTGTGCCGGCGAATGACGAGGCCCTGGACGCCGAAATTTATAATATCGCGGTAAAGGAACGTGAACAGCGGCAGGGATGCGGACAGCTTCTCTTCGACGTGTTTCTGGAACAGTGCCTTGATCGCAATACTGCTAATATCTGGCTTGAGGTGCGCGAGTCGAACGAGAAAGCAATCTCGTTTTACCAAAAAAACGGCTTCGAACGCGTTCAGACGAGAAACCATTTTTATAACGATCCGCGCGAACATGGCTGGCTTATGAGATTGGAACTGAAAAAAAGTGGAGCTTGATAATTTGTTCGCATATGGCTAGAATGGGCTTAAGCGGGAACTTGCGAAATGAAAAATTCCGCAGTCTTCGCCCAAATTTTGACAAGTGAGGACAACACCGAATGGACATGTCAATAGCTGATCCGGTGCGGGATGAACTGCTCAAGAGCAATACTCAGTTCCGTGACCTGGTTCATCAGCATCAAGACTTCGAGGCGCGATTAAACGAACTCGCACATCTTACTTACCCGAACGACGACGAACAACTGGAGGAAATAACGCTCAAGAAAAAGAAACTTCAGATCAAAGACGAGATTTACGCTATGATGCAGCAGCATTCCGTTTCCCATTAGGCACGGTTTAGCTGCTTAAATTATTTATGAGGGCGGTTACGGTTTTTCCGCCGTGCCGCCCTCATAGCTTGCGGTGCAGCCTGTTATTGAATAAGCGTATGTTGCTCGACCGGTGATGGCGAGTATCAAGCTACCCGAGACAACGGGTTCCGCCGTCAGCACTTCATCTTCGGCGAATGTTATTTTGCCTACGACCTTTCCGTTCGTTAGTTCGATTATAGCCGCACCATGGTCCTCAGTACTCGCCAAAAGAGCGTACCCGTCGGCTATCTCAATAACATGTGATGTGCGGCCGGCCAGACGTCGTTTCCATGCGACATTCCCGTTTCGGCTCACGAGATAATAGACAAAATTATCGTGAGAGGCAGCCAGAATATTCGGCCCCATATCAAGAATGGCGGATATCTCACCGCCGCTCTTAAAACGCCAGGTCGGCTTGTCAACCCCATTAAACAGAAGAGTTAGATTACCGCGTTCGTCACCGGCGATTATCTCCCCAGACCTAGTTTCGTTCAACGCGGTTACAGGAAACGGGAGCCGTCGCACAGATTCGATCTCTCCGGAAGACATCGCGATCGTAAAGATCTGATTCCTGGTGCCCGCAACGATGAGGGTGGTCTTGCTAAACCGCGGTTGGGCCGCAAATCCGGCAGTGATCTCGCGTTTCCAGACGATGGCACCTGTCGACGCATCGACCGCATGGATCGATCCGCTTGTCGACACTGCTATTACCCAGCCATTAAAAAGGTACAGGAAATGTCGTTCCGCTTCGGGAATGCTCCGACTCCAGGTTGTAACGCCCGTAGCCTTGCTTAGTGAGCGAAGCACTGCGTCGACGGGCCTTTCGGCTTCCGATGACTTGCCGGAGGTGACGAGGAAAAGTCCTCCGTCGCCAGCCAAGAGATCAGATGTGATCTCGCCGCCTAATTCACTAGACCATAATTTGCGGCCTTCGAGGTTCAGGGTCTCGACGGTCGCTCCGCCGGATGCGATAAATATATGCCCGCTGTCGGCCGCGAGGCCAGTCGGCATAGTTTCGCCCGCGGGATATGCCCAACACCTTGCGGCGTCGACCTCGCCCGATGCCTTTGCTTGTCCCCGCAGCGACGGGGTACAAGTCACGGAAACCAGCACCGATAGCAAGAAAAGTTTTAACAGGGTTGTGCGGTGCATCAGGTATTCAATATCTCTCGGCAGGTGCGAAAAAAGAGATTTTAACACACGCACTTGTCGTGTTATATTGATGGCTAAACAGCAATTTAAGTTTACACACAATTACCCAAAACAAGAGGAAATCGCTATGTCATTCAATAAGATCATACTCGTCGGCAACCTTGGCCGCGACCCCGAACTCCGATACACCCCGCAGGGCGACGCCGTTTGCAGCTTTTCAATGGCAACGAACGAACGCAAGAAAGACAAGTCCGGGGAATTCCAGGATGTCACAACATGGTTTAAAGTGACTCTGTGGCGCAGGCTGGCCGAAAACGCTTCGAAATATCTGTCAAAAGGCAGTCCGGTCTATATCGAGGGGCGTCTGCAGGTGGAGGAATGGACGGACCGTGACAATAATAATCGCTTTACGCTAGGCGTCCAGGCGACGGACATGCACTTCATTAGCGCCGGTCGCGGCGAAGGCGGCGGGAGCGATTATAGCGGCAACCCCGACGATTTTGATACACACAGCGGTCCGCCCGCTGCGAGTTCGTCGGCGGCAGCATCGTCAGGAGCTGAAGGCTCTGCTCCCGTCTCAGCTCCGGCGGCGGCTGATGACGATATACCGTTCTAGAGCGACCCAAAACGGATCCTAATGGACCGCTAAAGACGCGAAAAACCCAAATTAACCGATTTTCGGGTGATTCGCGTTTTTTAGCGGTATCTTTCCTAAACCCACTCGCCCATCTTTCTGAATTTCTCGTAACGCCTATCGAGCAGCGTTCGTGCATCTAGCGCCGAAAGTAGTCTCACCTCGCGAACCAAGCTTTTTTTCACGCTTTCGCAGATCTTGTCGTAAGATCTTTGACGTTTTTTCTCGTCGCCCGCAGGTATCGTCCAAGGCTGCGGTTCGGGAATGATCTCGTCAATTATGTCGAATTTTTTTAGATTATCAGCCGTAAGCTTTAGTCCTTCGGCGGCGTCGGGTGCCTTATCTGCCGATTTCCAAAGGATCGCGGCACAACCCTCGGGCGTTATTACCGAGTAAACGGCGTTTTCCATCATCAGCACCCGGTCACCGATGCCGATAGCCAAAGCCCCGCCGCTGCCGCCTTCGCCGAGCACGACCACGATTATTGGCACTTTCAGCCCCGCCATTTCTCGAAGGTTAAACGCGATCGCCTCGGCCTGGCCCCTTTCTTCGGCGTCGATGCCAGGATATGCACCGGGCGTGTCGATGATCGTAATTACAGGACGCCCAAATTTTTCAGCCAGACGCATCATCCTCAAAGCTTTCCGGTAGCCCTCGGGCTTCGACATCGCAAAATTACGGTGCCGGCGTTCGTTAATATCGCGCCCTTTTTGCTGGCCAATAACACAGACCTCGACGTCATCCAACCGAGCAAAACCCGTTATCATTGCCGGATCGTCGGCATAACGCCGGTCACCGTGGATCTCGACAAAATCGGTAAATATCGACGAAAGCAGATCCATCGAATATGGTCGGTCGGGATGCCGCGCCATCTGGACGCGCTCGAATGCAGTTGCGGACATATGTTCAATAATACTCTATCTCACACCGCCCTGTGACGATCAGTACGGTACTTAATTCTAATGCTGCCATTCGACGGTACAGCCCTCGGCTTCGAGCGCTCGCTGGAGAGCCCTGCTCCCCACCACGCTGAGTGCGTCGGCGTGGAGCTTTACCTTCGTCGGACCGGCAGTGATATTCAAAAAGACGTTACAGCGGCCGCGGTCACGCTCCAAAAGTCCGTACAGAGTTTCGAAGTAAGATTCATCATGCCCGTTAGGCGGAAGAGTGATCTCTACGGAGCAAGCACTCGAGGCCTCAGCGTCATCGAGCAGCTTAAGATCAGTGACCTTTAACGTGGGTTCTTGCCCTTCGGGAGCCTCTATCCGGCCCTCAGCGATAAACATCTCGTCGTCACGAAGCAGCGGACTCAAGCTGTTATAATTCTCACCCAGGACCACGCCTTTTATCCCGCCCGAACGGTCCTCGAATCGAAACATTGCGAATCGGTTGCCTTTTTTACTCGTACGGATCTGAAGCCCGCTGACCATTCCGGCAAGAGTTACGACATCGCCTGACTTGAGATCGTCAAAATCGGCGATATTTCCTAGTTTAATACCGGAAAGTAAATCTTTGTAGTTATCCAATGGATGGGTCGAAAGATAAAAGCCGATCGCCGCTTTTTCTCGTTCTGCGACCTCAGTTTGCGACCACGGAGTGGCATCGGGAAGCGTATTGCCCGTACCACCGCTCACATTCTCAACCGCCCCAAACAGTCCCGTCTGGCCCCTCATCCGGTCTTCCGCGGCTCTTTGGCCCTGTTGCAGGGCCACCTCAATTGCCGCGAAATGCCGCGCCCGCCAAGCTCCAAGATTAGAGTCTGCGGGCATCAGTGAATCGAACGCGCCTGCACCGATCAAACTTTCGAGGCCTCGGCGATTCAACGCCGCAGACCCCAATCTTGAACAGAAATCATAGAGGGAAGTGAAGCTCCCCTCTTTTCTAGCCTCGACGATCGCCGCGACGCTCGTTGAACCCATCCCCTTGATTGCCGTTAGCCCGTATCGAACGGTATTATCAACCGGCGTAAAACCATCGTCGCTCTCGTTTATGTCGGGCGGCAGGAGTTCGAGGCCCAGCGATTTCAATTCGGTCGTGTATTTATACACCTTCGCGCTGTCCTGGGCTTCATGTGACAGAACCGAAGCGTAAAAATACGCCGGGTAATGGGCCTTTAGATATGCTGTTTGAAACGCCAGGACAGCGTAGGCCATACTGTGGCTGCGGTTAAACCCATAATCGGCGAACTTGGACATTAGGTCGAAAATTTCTTTTGCGATCTTTTTCGAAATGCCATTCTTTATCGCACCGTCAACGAATTTATTCTCGTGTTCGGCCATCTCCTCGACTTTCTTCTTACCCATAGCCCGCCGCATAAGGTCGGCGTCGCCGAGACTATAGCCCGCGAGTTTTTGGGCCAATTGCATGATCTGTTCCTGATAAACGAGAACACCAAAGGTGTTGCCCAATATATCCTTCATTTCCGGCACAATATATTCGACGGGCTTGGCCCCGCGGTGACGATCGATAAAATCGTCGATCATGCCTCCGTCGAGCGGCCCAGGCCTGTATAAAGCATTCAGGGCCGACAAGTCTTCGAGTTCCTTTGGCCGCAGCCGACGACACATCTCCTGCATTCCGGACGATTCAAACTGGAAAATAGCTTCCGTCCGGCCTTCGCCAAAAAGCTCCATAGTTTTTGGGTCGTTCGTAGGGATTTTCGCCCAGTCGATCGTCACGCCCAGCTTTTCCTTCATTGATGCCAGGCAATCGCTGATCACCGTAAGTGTTGTTAGGCCGAGAAAGTCCATCTTGAGCATCCCGACTTTCTCGAGGTCGCCCATCGGATATTGACTGGTTAATTCCTCCTTTCCCGAAAGCGCGACGGGTACCAGCTCATGAAGCGGTCGAGGGCTGATCACCACTCCAGCTGCGTGAACGGATGTATGTCGCGAGCACCCCTCGAGCCGCAAAGCAAGGTCAACGAGTTCTTTGACCTTAGCGTCTTTTGTCGCCGCTTTTAGCTCGGGCACGGTTTTTAAGGCTTGCGAAATGCTCACGTTACGACCGCGAATCGGCGGTGGGATCATTTTTGCGATCTTTTCCACATCGCCGTACGGCATGTTCAGTGCACGGCCGACATCCTTAATTGCAGCCTTTGAGGCCATCGTCCCAAATGTGATTATCTGACACACGGAATCGCGGCCGTAGAGCTCGGTCACATGCTCAATCACCCTTCCACGGCCCCGGATGCAGAAATCGATGTCGATATCCGGCATCGATATTCTTTCGGGATTGAGAAATCTCTCAAATAGCAGATCATGTTGAAGCGGATCGACGTCCGTTATCCGCAAACAATAAGCGGCGAGAGAGCCGGCCGCCGAGCCGCGTCCGGGCCCGACCGGAATCCCTTGTTTTCGTGCATAAGCTATGAAGTCCCAAACAATCAAAAAATAGCCCGGGAAACCCATTTTCTTGATCGTCCCGATCTCGATCTCCAGCCGATCCCGATATTCCGCCAGATCGTGTTTTAGGGTGCCTAGCTCCAACATCGGCTCCCATTCCGTGGATCGTCGGTCCTCAAAACCTTCCCACATGACCTTTTCGAAATACTCATCAACGTCGATTAGCTCCGACTCAACGGGGATAGGATAATTCGGCAGCTGACGGACCTCGTCGCCTTGAGGGATATCCAGATCGCACATCTCGGCGATCCGCACAGTGTTTTTCAGGGCCTCAGGCAGTTCGCCGCCGAAAATGTCCCACATTTCCTCGGTCGAACGAAGATAGCGAACCGCTCGCGTTTCATCGAACGCCTGCGTGCTCATCGTCCTCCCGTCCCCGATGCAGGTCAGCAATTGCTGGGCCCTGGCATCATCACGGCTAAGGTAATGGACATCGTTGGTAGCAACCAACGGCAACCCGCTTCGTTTTGACAGATCCACAGTTTCCGCGGTTAACGTGTTTCCACCCTCATCGATATTATCGTGTATCTCGAGGAAAAAATTGCCCGTTTCCAGAATGTCTTCCAGGGTTTTCGCCTGTGCCATGGCTCGCTCGGTGTTTCCCATGGCCAGAAAGTGGCCTACAGGGCCATTAACGCCCCCGGAAAGGCCGACCAGCCCGCGACTATGTTCTGAAAGTAGCTCCAGATCGATTCGCGGCTTATAGTAAAAACCTTCGGTAAATGCCTTTGATGAAAGAGAGACAAGATTTCGATATCCTTCGAGGTCCCTGGCAAGCAAAATGAGATGGTAATAACCCTTTTCGCCGGCATCCAGGGCCGTGCCTTTGTCAAATCGGCTCCCGAGCTTGAGATTTGCTTCATATCCGATGATGGGCATGATGTCCTTTGCCTTCATCACATTGAAAAAGGAGACCGCCCCATACATATTGCCGTAATCTGTGATCGCGCACGCTTTTTGGCGAAGTTCAGTCAGTCTTTCGGCGAGGGGTTTAAGTTGGATTGTGCTTTGCAACAGGCTATAATCTGAGTGCAAATGCAGGTGGACGAAGTCTTTTGTATCGAAATTGGGCCGAACCGCGATTTGCGCCATATATGAAGAAAGTTTATCTCGAAACTTTTGGCTGTCAAATGAACGTTTCTGACTCGGAACGCATCTCGACAGCATTGGCGCGCAACGGATATGAAATGATCCCGGATGAAACCTCGGCCGATATAGTGATATTTAATACATGCTCCGTACGCGAAAAGGCCGAACACAAGCTGTACACACGAGTCGGCCATATCCGCCACGCCGCTGGAAAGAAGCCGGTTGTGGGCGTTATGGGCTGTGTTGCCCAGTTAGAGGGCGAAACACTCTTCAAAAAGATAGAAGGCGTCGATTTTGTTCTCGGAACGAGGGCGGTTGGACGTGTTTCTGACGCTGTCGGAGAGTCGCTCCGATCGGGCAAAAAGGTCCTCGATGTAGGCGAAAGAGAAGAAGATTACGACTGGACCGTCGCCGACACACACCGCCATTCGCCTTATGTGGCATTTTTGCCGATCATTGAAGGCTGTAATAAGTTTTGTACCTACTGTATCGTGCCCTTTTCGCGGGGTCGTGAGAGGAGCTTTTCGGCGTCTGATATCGTCGAGCAGGTACTTTCGCTCAAATCTCAGGGTGTTCAAGAAGTTCACCTAATTGGCCAGAATGTCAACAGTTACCGCCCGGACTCTGAGACAGGACTTGAAGGATTGACAGGGAAGTCGGCATTCACCCGCCTCCTGCGGGCCGTCGCCGCTACCGGCATAGAAAGGATCAAGTTCACGACGTCGTTTCCTCGTGATTTTCGCGATGAAATCGTCGACGCGATCGAAGAAAACGAAAACCTATGTAATTGGATCCATCTGCCTGTGCAGTCAGGCAGCAACAGGGTATTGGCGGTCATGAAACGCGGCCATACAATCGAGAAATACTTTAAGCAGATCGATCGGGTTCGGTCGTCACACCGCGATATTGCGCTTACCACTGACATTATTGTCGGTTTTCCCGGCGAAACTGAGGCAGACTTCCTCGACACGGTCAAAATGGTCGAATACTGCGGTTTTGATATGGCGTATATATTTAAGTACTCGCCGCGGCCTGGGACACCTGCTTTTGAGATGGCGGACGATGTATCACCGGCCGAAAAAACACTCCGTTTTATGGAGCTAGAGCGTATTCAGAAACTTAGTCAAAACAGACGGTTACAGAGATATCTTAATAAGACGCTTAAAGTATTAGTGGAGTCTTTATCTAGCCGGACGGTCAATGGTTTAATGGGACACTCTACATGCCATAAGATCGTTAATTTCCAAGGGCCGGAATCTTTACTGGGTAAGATCGCAAATGTTCGCATCACGGAGATTAAGGCGAATTCATTGTTTGGTGAACTTCACTAGGATTATATGGAAAACGATCAAAGTCTCGTCGAAGTAAAGATCGGGGCCCTCATAATGGATCCCAACACCAATACACCCATCGTGGTGCTTAAAGGCATTGATTCCGAGAATGTGCTGCCCATATGGGTCGGAGCATTCGAAGCGAACGCGATAGCCCTTGAGATCGAGAAAGTCGTGCCCCAACGGCCTATGACGCACGATCTTCTGAGGAATGTCATTATCGAATGCCAGCTCTCCGCCACTAGTGTAGTGATAACCGACCTACTGGAAAACACGTTCTACGCGCGAATTGAGCTCAAAAACAAGGGCGACGAGCCTGTCATGCTCGATGCCAGGCCGTCTGACGCAATAGCATTGGCATTACGGTTGGATTGCCCGATCTTCGTTGCACAAAAGGTGATAGACCTCTCAGCTGCGTCTACTCGTACTGAAGACCCGGATGATGAGGCCGCAACGCCCACCGACGACTGGCCCGAATTGATCGGCTAACTTCCGTCAAGACACCCATGAAACCACAAAGGGCTAGCTGGCGGTTCTCGTAGCAACTGTGGACATAATCTCTATTATCAGACGCAAACCATTTCATTTTGTCGACTTCTACCCACCTGAATCGTTCCCCTTTTACTTGCAGATCAGACTTTGACACTATTCTGCCAAAAGGCTATCATTGTCGTTTTGTTATCTATCACAGATTCTAATTAGCCCTATCTAATCAAAAGGAGTTACGTAAAAAATTGAGTAACGGAAATTTTCTATTCACGTCGGAGTCGGTCACCGAAGGCCACCCTGATAAAATGGCGGACCATGTTTCGGACGCAATCCTGGATGCGATCCTCGAACAGGATCCGATGGCTAGAGTCGCCTGCGAGACTCTGGTAACGACAGGTCTCGCCGTTGTTGCCGGTGAAATCACGACAACGGCTACTGTAAATTACAAACAAATCATTCGCGACACGATTCACGAGATAGGTTATAACGACGCCAGCTATGGCTATGACGCAAATACCTGCAGCGTGATTGACGCTATTGGCACCCAATCGCCTGACATTTCGCAGGGTGTTGATACCGGCGGTGCCGGTGACCAGGGCCTCATGTTCGGGTTCGCGTGTAATGAGACCCCTGAACTGATGCCGATGCCGATCCAGATGGCGCACAATCTGACCCGCAAGCTAAGTGAAGTTCGCCGCGACGGTACAATTCCCTACCTTCGCCCTGATGGAAAATCGCAGGTTACGATCGAATATCGTGACGGCCGACCTTTCCGCGTTGAGGCCGTTGTTATCTCGTCACAAACCGCTGACGTCGATATTGACACGATTCGAAAAGACATCCGTGAAAGAGTGATCGACGCGGTGATTCCCGCAGATCTGCGGGATGAGAACACCAAATACCACATTAACCCGACGGGACGATTTGTTGTTGGTGGGCCGATGGGCGATGCAGGGGTCACAGGACGCAAAATCATCGTTGACACCTACGGCGGGTTTGCTCCTCATGGCGGCGGTGCTTTTTCGGGCAAGGACGCTACCAAGGTCGACCGTTCGGCCGCGTATATGGCTCGCTATATCGCAAAGAATGTCGTTGCCGCGGGATTAGCAGATAGAGTGCTCGTCCAGCTGGCCTACGCGATCGGCGTTGCTGAGCCGGTTTCGGTCTCAGTCGATACGCAGGGCACGGGCACAATAGACGACGCTCGGTTAGCTGAAATAGTTCGTGAGAACTTTGCACTCACACCAAATGGCATTATCGATATGCTCGATCTTCGCCGTCCGATCTACAGAATGACCGCTCGATTTGGCCATTTTGGCCGCCTGAATGGTGAATTCTCTTGGGAGAACACAGACAAAGCCGAGACACTGAGGTCTGCGGCCGAAAGAGGTATTGGAACCAATGGCTAAAGAAGGATTTTCAATGGAATACGACATAAAAGACATCAATCTCGCCCCAGAGGGTAAACAGCGTATCGAATGGGCCGACCGTGAAATGCCCGTTCTGCGACTTATTCGCGAGCGTTTCGCGGCTGAAAAGCCGCTTACAGGCGTTAAAATAGTTGCTTGTGCACACATCACCACCGAAACCGCGAATCTCGCTCGCACACTTCAGGCCGGCGGTGCCGAATCGCTCCTGATCGCCTCGAATCCCCTTTCGACCCAGGATGATGTAGCCGCTTCCCTTGTAGCTGATTGGGGCATCCCAGTAATGGCGATAAAGGGCGAGTCTACAGATACTTACGTTAGCCATGTTAAAGCTGCACTTGATACAGCTCCGAACCTGATCATCGATGACGGATCCGATGTCGTCGCTACTATGATCAAGGAAAAGCGCGAGATGATCGGGAATCTGATCGGCACGACGGAAGAAACCACTACGGGCATCGTCCGACTCAATTCGATGCTGAAAGCCGGCGTGCTCACCTTCCCTGCCATCGCGGTTAACGACGCCCAAACCAAGCATTTCTTTGACAATCGCTACGGAACCGGCCAGTCGACTCTCGACGGGATCATACGGGCAACAAATGTGCTACTAGCCGGAAAGACCTTGGTAGTAGTCGGTTACGGCTGGTGCGGTAAGGGTGTCGCGATGCGTGCCCGCGGTATGGGGGCTAATGTCGTAGTCACCGAGATCGATCCGATCAAGGCCATCGAGGCGGTTATGGACGGATTCCGCGTGCAGCCGATGAAAGAAGCCGCAAAGATCGGCGATTTCTTTGTCACGGTGACCGGCAACCGCCATGTAATTGACAAAGAACATTTTGAAGTGATGAAGGATGGGGCGATCGTCTGCAACAGCGGCCACTTTGACCTCGAACTCAACCTTGAGGCGCTTCGTGAAATGTCCGCAGAGGCCGTCAAACGCCGTCCGTTTGTCGAAGAGTATATCGGCGTCGCAGGCGGAAAGAGCATAATTGTTCTCGGAGAGGGCCGGCTGATCAACCTCGCCGCCGCCGAAGGTCACCCCGCGAGCGTAATGGATATGTCGTTCGCTAATCAGGCTCTGTCAGCCGAGTATCTCGTCAAGCATAAGGGCAATCTGCCTGCAGGTGTTCACGTATTGCCGCCGGAGGTTGACCAGGAGATCGCTTCCCTAAAGCTGCGTGCAATGGGCGTCTCGATCGACGAACTCACACCTGAAATGGTCGAATACATGTCGAGCTGGGAAACGGGAACTTAATCTGAAAATGGAGCAATGTAGCAACTGATGGGGCTTATTTCAGTAACGAATAAGCCCGAGACCAAGAAGAAAAAGAGGTCGCCCAAAATTGGCGGCCTCTTTTGCCTTCAGCGCTGATCGTTTTTGTCAGCAAGGGAGTGGCTAACCCTAGTAGTTTACTGACCGGAAGGCCGCAACGTCATCTCTTAGTCCCCTGACCTTTTCAAAGTCTCCCCGAAGGTATTTGAGCGCAAATTTTTCTTTGTCTATCTCCTTCCGCGTGCGATACCCCAGTCGTCTGAATATGGGCACAGGCGGGCACCAGCCCTGAACTGCATGTTGGAATAGGAATGGCAGAACGACGCCCGGCACTGCCAGCCACTTTTTGTTGACGGCCACACCGAGTGCCAATCCTGATAGCCCAATGAGCGAGGCATTTGTCTGCAGTACCCTTTCGATGTCCCATTCGCGGTCAAGAGCCTCGATCTTTTCCGTTAATTCGGTGTCGCTCAGATTCGCGTAATCACTCACGCGAACCGCCGCCTGCCGGTCTAGTTCCTTGTTTATTTCATCTGATGTATTGTTTCTTACCCTGTCAACGTTCTCGTTCATTATTTTCCCCCTAATTTAGATTAGGCGTTTTCGAATGTCTTGTTCGTATAGAGGAATACACGGCGCCGGACGCGATTCTAGTTTGATCTATATGAAACAAACCGACTGCGATCGGCGTAACTAATACTCGAAAATGACCAACACCGCATTGTGGTCAAACCCTTTAAAAAGTTATTTCAATAATTATCTTGTTAGATTTTCTCCGATTGCGGTGTTTTGTTCACAGTAGTAGTTCTAATTTTATAAAGCGGCTGGCCATTTTTGGTTCTTGCTGTTCCGGCCGATATTCATCTCCGCACCATGAGAATTCATAAACATTTATCCACATTAATCCAATTCGCTTTGATCGCGGCGATCGCCGGAGGCGGTTTAGTCGTTTCAGCTCAGACGACAGAGACTCGCCCATCACCTGAAGCAGATACGTCGAATGAGGTTGAAAAAACTGTTGAGCCATCGTCATCAAGATATGTGCCTAAAAACCTGCCCGCAAGTATACCTCGATTCGCAGTCCCACCGGTCATCGATGGGATCCTCGATGATCAGGTCTGGCAGTCATCGGCCATTTTTGGCGACTTTTTGCAGATACAGCCGGGGGACAACGTTGAGCCGACCCATCCGACCGAGTTTATGATGGGCTACGATTCCAAGAACCTCTATGTGGCGTTCAAGGTGATACAGGACCGCGATAAAGTGCGTGCAACGATATCGCGGCGGGACAACATATTCAACGATGACTATGTCCTGATGTATATAGATACGTTCAATGATAAGCGGCAGGCCTATGTTATATTTTTCAATCCGCTCGGTATCCAGGCCGACGGCACATACACAGAAGGCCGGGGCGAAGATTACAGCGTCGACCTCGTTATGGAGTCGAAAGGCGTGCTCACACCGGACGGTTTCACCATCGAAGCGTCAATTCCCTTCAAATCGCTGCGTTATGAAGCTGGCAAGGGTAAGAATTGGGGATTCAGCATTTTTAGACGCGTTAAATACAACAACAACGAATATAACTCGTGGATGCCGCACGATCGCAGCAAATCAGGCTATCTCAACCAGGCCGGCCAAATCACCGGCCTCGAGGGTATTGAAACGACCCGCCAGCTCGAGATCAGCCCGAGTTTCACCGTTAGTCAGACAGGCCGTAAGTCCCGTTATACCTTTAACAATGATCCGGCAGGGAGATACGTGAATGAGGGCATCAAGGGGGATTTTGGTGTGACCGCCAAGTTTGGCCTGACACCCACGATCACTCTCGATTTTGCCTACAATCCGGATTTTGCACAGGTTGAGGCGGACGCTCCAGTAACTACTGTGAACCAGCGCTTCCCTATCTTCTTCGCGGAAAAGCGCCCATTCTTTCTTGAGCGGATAGATATTTTTCAGAGCGGCCTCAACGTTGTAAATACCCGTGCGATAGTCGATCCGGACATTGCCGCCAAATTGACCGGCCGCCGCGGAAAGAACACATTCGGGATAATGTACGCTTCGGATAAGGCCCCGGGTAATTACTCACCCGACGACCGTGAGAATCTGCGTCATTGCCAGGACCGGCGGCTCGTCGATCCGACGACGATTTGCCCGGTCGAGCGTTTTCTCGATGAGAATGCCGATATCGGTGTGCTTCGGGTCAAACGCGACGTCGGCGCGGAGCACAATCTGGGGATGTTCGCGACAACATATAATTTCGTCGACCGTCATAATCATACAACCGGCCTCGACGGGCGTTTCCGATTGAACAAGAAGATAGTTACAGACTTTCAGGTCGTGGCGACACACACGCGGGGCAATTTTTACGACCCGTTTCTGGACCGAACTCTCTATCGCACGGGTAATGGCTTTGGATATCGAGCGTATCTAGAGCGAAGTGACAGGAACCTCTACATGAACTTCATGGCCACGGGGCGAACCACGTATTACCGGACGGACGTAGGTTTTGCAAATCGGTATAACACCAACTATTTGGGAGCCTACGTCCAATACCAAACGGATCGGGATGCCAAAAAAGCGATAATTTTTAAGAGGCTTCAAAATCAGATAAACGTTACGTATGACTGGCAGGGCCGGACGCAGGGCATGCAGACGAATCATCAGGCAATGATTGCTCTTCAGCGTCAGATCTTCATCGGGGGAGGTGCTCAGTTCGGCTATGAGCGTCTGTTCGAACACGAATTTGGGCGGGTCCGTACACCGACCAGAAGCGGGGCGTTTTTCGGCCCCGATCCAGAACGATCGGTACATAGGAAAGAGCTGTACAGTTTCATTGAGGCGTCGCCGATCAAACAGCTATTCTTCTTCACGGTCCTCAGCTACAACTGGGGCGTCCACGATTATGATTTTGGCAACGGTCGAAAGTATCCTCGAGTGAGTGCGGCATATCTGGCATGGCAGGACCGCTGTTCGCAAGTAACCGTATGCACCGAACCGGCACCCGCCCTGGATCCTGGCGCCGGGGACCTGCTTTATATAGAAGCGTCAACCCGTTACCAGCCCACCACCGCGTGGCAGGTCCAGTTGAACTACAACCGACGACACCTGACTCGCCGCGATACTGATCGTGTAGCGTTTGACGATAATATTCTGAGCCTGAGGTCCACATATCAGTTTACTCGCGATATTTTTGCCCGCGTGCGGGTCGACTATTCAAATGTGCAGTCACGCGTTAGGCCGCAGTTTGTCCTTGGCTGGTCACCGAGCCCGGGCAAGGCCCTGTATATCGGCTATAACGACGACTTGAATTACAATGGCTACAATCGATTCACCGGACAGTTTGAGCCGGGGCTTCGCGGCAACGGGCGCAGCCTGTTCATAAAAATGTCCTATCTGTTTAAGAAGAGTTTTTAGGCCGAAGCTACGTTTTGACCCGCGATAGCAGGTAGACGCCAACTAACGCAAAGAATATCAGCGGGGACCAAATGGCCATCTCAGGTGTCAGCATGCCGTTCAGGCCCAATTGTTCAAAGATCGTGCTCATTCCGGTAAACAGCAGCCAGAGCCCAACGGCGTATCCTATCGCGGCCGCCTTCCCTTTCCGGCTCAAGCTCAGTGAGAACGGTGCCGTAAACAATGCCATGACAAACGGCAAGAACAGAGTGGCATATTTCTTTTCGAGGGCGACCTGAAAATTGCGTGACTCGAGCTCGGAATCCGCATCTGCGATTTTTTGTTTCAAATCCGAACTGTTGACCTGATTGGGTTTGAGCCTAATCCCCGCGAACGGGTTAGATCTCTCCGCCATCGCTTCCCCGCTGGTATTTTCAGTCAAGATCCTTGTACCCGATAGAGCGTTTCTCTCAACCTCGCCCGTCAGCCGAACGGCCCCGTCGACCCAAACCCCGCCATTTGCGCGGTACACGAATTGCAGAGTACGTCCATTCTCTGCAAATTCGTAAATGGTGAGATTCCGTACACAGGGGCCGGAGCAAGGAAGAGCTCGCTTTTCGTTATCAGACGCAGAATTGGACGAGGTATTATCGATTTCGTTATCGGACCGAATGATCTCGTCCTGTCCGATATCGAAGGAATAAATGCGCCTGTCGGTCGCGACCCACAACTTGCCAGACTGGGCATGGCGTACCCCGCGGTTACGGATCAGCGTCCGCGTCGCCTCCTGCACTTGGTTAGCCTGCGGCAGGATATGTTCCTGTACCATCCAGTTGACGCCGCCGAGCAATGCCGCGAGCAGAAAACATGGTACGAGAAGCCTGTAGACACTCTGTCCCGATGATGTCCAAGTTACAATTTCGTTGTTGCGGGATTTTATAACGTAGGTCGCGAGCGTGGCGATCATTGCCGCCGACGGTGAGATTTGAAGGTATACAAAAGGCAGCAGGTAAACCAAATACTTGGCCAGCAGCCAGATACCCCCATCGAACGCCCCGGCAAATCTCCACAGTTCGAAGGCTGTAAATATTTGAAATATCGCCGTTAGGAACGTAAACGTAAGCAAAAAATTCAAGAACAAATTTCGAATAATGTCGAAATCACGCAGTCCCGTCGTCAGGTCAACGAAAATATTGCCAAACTGCATCTTTTCCCGAGGCTGCCTGAGCCTCGAAAAAGCCCGTCCGACATATCCCAATATTCGACTCGAGACTTCCATTCGTCGCGAAACGCTGAACCAAATTATCACCAGTATGCTGCCGGCCACCGGTAACAGAGCGCTGACGAAAACGGCGATCACATTGAGCCGGGCAAGCTGCTCGCCTAAAAAGGCCAGGAGATAGAACCCGATCAGCACGACAAGAGCTGCAGTTATACCAAATCCGCGGCCCCCACGGTTAAACCGCAGCACTATCACGGTTCCCAGCAGACAGAATATAAGGGGTGTGATCGAAAGCAGAACACGACGCTGCCACACTAATTGGGCCTCGATACGCTCCGGTCCGGTAGCGGCGGCGGCATATTCGGACAATTGCTGCAGGCCCATTTCTTCCGATGTGATCTCTGATTGGCTGAGCTTTTCGATCAGGTCGCTTCGCCGGGTCTTGATCGCCAGCCTGATATCGCCAATATTTTCAGAAACATACTTGCCAGCACCCGGCTCGATCGGAAGCGTCGAAACCGATGCATCCTCAAGGACCAGCTCCGAGACCTGTCCGGTCGTGTCGATCCGGCCGTCAAGCGATGTGATCAGCCGCACGATGCCGGCAGCCTTATCCTCATGATATATAAAGATGTTCTTCCACCGTCCGGTCTCAATATCGCCCCCTTTGGCGTAGATCGTAAAACCGGCTACCTCTGAATTGAAAACGCCCGGCTCGATCGGCGACTCGAGCTTTTTGATAGCTGTCTGAAGTGCAACTGTCCGAACCAGCGATGCGGCAAGCGGAACTCCCCTGAAATTAACGGCAAACGCAAACACCGATAAAACGATGCCAAACAGTAGTATGGGGAGAGCTATCTGCATATTGCCGACACCCGATGCCCGGATCGCTACCAGTTCGCTGTCGCCCTGCATTTTCGTCAGCCCGATGATCGTTGCGACCAGCATTGCCATCGGGCACGTGAATGCGATCACGTTGGGCACGAGGGCGATCGTAAGCTGCCAGACGAGATTGGCTGGAATATTGACGCTGAAAAAAATGTCCGAGTAGCGGCCCGCCTGCTGGACGAAAAGGATCACGCTCAGCAGCAGCCACGAAAAGACGAAATATGGTGCTATCGTCGTTACGAGGTATCTTGAGATTATCCAGCCTATCCGATTCATCTGAACTAAGTATCCGAATACTGTGTGCTCTCGGCCGCCACTTCCCTGCCTATTGCCTGCGAGATCATTCGCTTCAATACGTTGGATAATGCAACAAGATCGTCATGCCTTTCCGCGTCAAATTGGGAAAAATCACCCGGCGAGATCCGCATCGCAGCTGCCGCAAGGGCACGAATATCCGGGGTGAGGATGCCGTTTGAGCTGGCCCGCCGACAGGCGGAACAAAAGAGGTGAAAATTTGACCCGATCGACGATTCTTCCGTTTCCCCAAAAGCCCGCCCGCACTGGTCGCACCTTGTCCAGTCGGGCAAATAACCGGCGATGCGGAGAAGCCATATTTCAAAATAAACACCGACACTCAAAAGCGCCGGTTCGTTATCAGAAGCAGTCTGTAGACACGCGGTCGCCATTCGGTAAAGCGTCTCGCTCGGATCATGCGGCGGTGAGATCGCTATCAGAAGGTCGGCCAGATATGAAAATTTCTGCAAAAAATCAGGATTGCTGGCCACGCCAAAGCTCGAACGGATCAGGTCGATCCGCTCGATCGAGACTAGCTCGACCGCATCCTTTTGAAAATAAGTGCTTTGGACGACTGAAAACGGTTCGAGGCCGCTGCCGAACTTGCTTTTAAGACGTTTCGCCCCCTTAGCGACTCCCCTTACAACCCCGTGGTCATGCGTCAATAGAACGACGATCTTGTCCGCCTCGGCCAAATTGTAGCTTTTGAGAACCAGGCTTTCAGTCTCGATCAGGGCCATCTGTTTACCACGGAACGAAATACAGGATCCACGCCAGTAGGAGGCTGACCAAGACAAATTGGGCAAAATTCTTGAGACCGTAGAGAAATCGCTCACGTGGCGTGCCGGTAGAAAATACTGCAAATGCGGTCGCGACAAATATTGAAAAGCCGATCAGGTAAAGGAAATGGATCATTTTTTCCTCCCCACGGAAATATCTACGGCATCCATTATCGCCAGGTAATTCAGCAGCCCCGCCACTTCGAGAAACCGACCGCCATATTCAAAAGTAGCCAGCGCAGCAACCTGAGGCGACGGCGTTCCTGCCATGATCATACTCACGACCGCTCCGAGCCCGTTGCCCATTTTGGCAAAGACATTTAAGAGGTATAAAAGCTGTCCGTCCTTATACTCGAACCCGGGATAATGCGCTCCGCCGCTGACGATCGCAATAATAAACATTCCCCAGACTACAGCCGCTATGATCGCTCCGCGCGTGATCTTGCCCTGTATCAGGTGCCCGGCACCTGGGAAAAGCCACGAGATTATTCCAACTATGACTGGATTATCCATTAATTATATTTTGCCAATTAACTTTAAGTATCTGTAATTATCCGTTCTATCTAAGGGCCTTACCTTTACTTTAAAGTTTTACATTAATCTTTTCTTTTGATGCTCCCTGCTTTTTGCCGCAGGTTTCTACGAAGAGCCTAAATATCTCACCGGATAAACGATCTGACGCTGACGACAATTCCGGATGCCACTGCACACCTAAAGCAAATCGGTCGTCTCGTGTATCTTCGATGCATTCAACGATGCCATCCGTAGCCCAAGCGGTTGCCGCGAGGTTGCGACCGAGATTGGCGATAGCCTGATGATGTGACGAATTGACGCGAATCGGCCCCGCTGCTGTCTTAACCGCATCGATGTTCGCCAAAATGCCCTCGTCGGCGATATTCAAACTGTGCGAACTCCGTACCTGCGGGGCTCCTTGCTCGTGCTTAATGCTGCCTTCCACGTGAGACAGAATGTCCTGGACCAGTGTTCCGCCACGGGACACATTCAATGCTTGCATCCCGTAACATATTGCGAGCAAAGGCATTTTGCGCCTCTCAGCCTCACTGAGCACCAACATCTCCGTCTCATCTTTTTCAGAGATCACGGTTCCCAAACGATGATGCGGCTCCTCGCCATAGTAATGCGGATCTACATCCGTATTGCTTCCCGGCAGCAGTATGCCGTCCAGGACGTCCAGAGCTTCGGCGATGTACTCTGCCCTCGGGATAAGGGCAATGTGTACCGGAACTCCGCCAAATGCCTCTACAGCCTCGCTATAATCCCGGCCGAGGTAAAATCGCCGGGTATCCATCTCCAAACGCATGGTGATGCCGATTCTCGGACGATTTCCCATAAACCCTTTAATGTTCAAACAAACCGACCAATTATGTCAATTTGAGCATTTGAAATTAAAACCTTATGATTTAGTTTTTATGCGTTCCGACGAACTAGACCCTATTATTCGCTCGACCACCGTCCTGCTCGTAAAACGCGACGGCAAGATCGCGATGGCGGGTGACGGCCAGGTCACACTGGGCGAAACGGTGATAAAAAGCACGGCTCGAAAGGTCCGCCGCGTCTCAAACGGCCGCATTTTGGCGGGCTTTGCGGGCTCGACGGCGGATGCTTTTTCGCTCCTGACGCGGTTTGAAACCAAGCTCGATCAGTTTCAGGGCCAACTCGAGCGGGCTGCGATCGAATTAAGCAAAGACTGGCGTACCGATAAGTATCTTCGCAACCTCGAGGCCCTGCTCATTGTGGCTGACGGTGCCGACGCTTTCCTGATCTCAGGCAAAGGCGACGTTATTTCGTCCGATGACGGACTGCTATCTGTCGGGTCGGGCAGTATGTACGCCCTGTCGGCGGCGCGGGCTCTGATGAAGCACACATCGCTTTCCGCCCGCGAGATCGCTGAGGAAGCTCTTCGTATCGCCGGCGAGATCTGTATCTATACGAATTCCGACATAGTGGTCGAGGAAATTTAGTAATGGCGATCTACCTCGGAGGCGAAACAGCCGAAAAGCGAAACCTCGACGACCTGACTCCCCGGCAGATCGTTGCGGAGTTGGACAAGTACGTCGTCGGTCAAAATGCTGCAAAAAAAGCAGTTGCGGTCGCTCTGCGCAATCGCATCCGCCGGCAAAAGCTGCCGCCCGAGATCGCGGAAGACGTCCTGCCAAAGAATATTCTAATGATCGGCTCGACCGGCGTCGGTAAAACCGAGATCGCCCGCCGCCTTGCGCGGCTCGCCAATTCGCCTTTTATAAAGATCGAGGCCTCGAAATTTACCGAGGTCGGCTATGTGGGCCGCGACGTCGAGAGCATGGTCCGCGAACTCGCCGATGTCGCCGTCGATATGGGCAAACAAGCTGCTTTTGAAGAGGTTTTGCCCCGCGCTGAGCAAAATGTCGAGGAAAGGCTGCTGGATATCCTCTTGCCGCCGTCGGATATCAGCTTTCCGTCGACTTCAGGTGAAAATTCCGATTCCGACCCGCCGCTTTCCCGAACGCGCGAAAAGCTCCGCGAGCAGCTTCGTCGCGGCGATCTCGACGATCGCTTGATAGACGTTGAGACCCAGGACCGTTCGAACGCGACCATCGATTTTATCGGCGGCCAGGGAATGGAGGACATGGGCGTCAACCTAAAGGACATGTTCGGCAATATGTTCCCGTCAAAGACCGTCCGCCGCAAGCTGAACATCGCTGAGGCCCGTTCATTTATGATCCGTGACGAGCAGGAAAGCCTCGTCGATATGGAGCAGATATCGCGAAAGGCCTTGCAAAGAGCACAATCGGCCGGCATCATCTTCCTTGATGAGCTCGATAAGATCGCGGGCCGTGAATCAGGCGGAGGGAACCCGGACGTATCACGAGAGGGCGTTCAGCGGGACTTGCTGCCGATTGTCGAGGGAACAAACGTAAATACAAAGCACGGAATGGTTAGCACCGACCATATTCTCTTCATCGCCGCCGGGGCTTTTCACGTTTCAAAGCCTTCGGACCTAATTCCTGAGCTTCAGGGCCGTTTTCCGATACGTGTCGAGCTGGAATCTCTGACCATCGACGACCTTAAGCGCATCCTCGTGCAACCGAAGAATTCGCTTATTAAGCAGTATCAGGCACTCTTAAACACGGAGGGAATTGAGCTTAGCTTTACCGACGATGCTATCGACCGCCTCGCTGAGATGACCGAGGAGATCAATAAAAACACTGAAAATATCGGTGCCCGGCGGCTTCATACGCTTGTCGAAAAGCTGCTTGAGGAGATCAGCTTTCTCGGTAACGAACTCGAACAAAAAGAGCAGCGGATCGACGCCGCTTATGTCGATGATCGCTTGAGCACCTTGATCGAGGACAAAGATCTTCGCCAGTATATTTTGTAGTTAAACAAATGTTAAGCGCTTCCTACGCAGCCCTGCCTTCATTAAGCAAAGTCGTTAAGCACCTGGGCATTAAGGCCCCCGTCGTGCTTCTGGCTGCGATTCTGCTGTTAAGCGCGGCTTGCGGAAAGCGCAAACCGCCAGTTCCGCCCCGCGAACGGGTTCCACAGCGGGTCGAACTTTCCGGGTTTCAGCGTGGCAGCCAGGTAATACTCTCGTGGCAGATGCCGGCCCGCAATGCACCGCCCGGCGATTTGCTAAATATAAGCCGTGCAGATATTTACCGTCTCGTTGAGCCCGCCAGTGCCCCGCTGCAGTTATCCGAAGAAGAATTCGCCAACCGCAGCACGCTGATCGCCGCCCTAAAGATCACCGACGCCGATTTCGGCCTTCAGACAATAACGCACCGCGACACACTCGAGTTTGCCGGCCAGGCGGCCCGGCTTCGCTATGCGATCCGGTTTGTGAATGCCTCAGGTCAGCGTGCGGCTTTCTCCAATGCCCTGCTTATCGAGCCTACCTCATCCGTGGCCAGCGGCCCCAGTCTCCTGACGGCCGAGGCCACACAGGACCATGTCCGGCTAACCTGGCAGCCTCCGGTTGCGAACATTGACGGCTCGACGCCGGTAAGCCTCCTTGGTTACAACGTTTACCGGTCAGAATCTGAGAAAGTGCCTGCAATATTATTAACGAAAACTCCTATCACCGACACCGAGTTCGAAGACCCTTCTTTCTCATTCGATAAAGACTATTTTTATTTTGTCCGGGCAATTTCCGCGGGCACAGCTGCCGAACCGGTCGAGAGTGCCGAGACTAATATTGTCAGGATCCGGCCTGTTGACACTTTTGCACCGAGCGCTCCGGCGGCGCTCACCGTCGCCGCAGCACCCGGCACTATATCGATATTTTTTGCTCTTAACCCGGCAACCGACGTGGCCGGCTATCGCATTTACCGGTCGACGGACCCTGATCTGCCGAGATCCGATTGGACGCTTCTGACACCGCAAATATTGGCGTCAAATACATTTCAGGATAGTCGGGTCGAATCCGGTAAAACCTATTTCTATTATGTGACCGCGACCGACAAGTCCGGCAACGTCAGCGAGCCCTCCGAGGTCGTATCTGAGACTGCACCTTAACTTATGAAGCAGGAGATCCCCGCCGATTTTGCCCCGTCAAAGATCGTGTGCATTGGCCGCAATTATTCCGATCACGCCGCCGAACTTGGTAATGAGGTCCCGAAAGAGCCACTTCTCTTCCTCAAGGCCCCTTCCGCCCTGATTCGCAGCGGAGAGAACATTGTTTTACCTCCGCAATCGGCCCAGGTTGAGCACGAAGCCGAGCTTGCGATCATTATCGGACGAAAATGCAAGGATCTCACCGATTCTGATGATCCGTTCGAATATGTCCTGGGCTATACCTGCCTGAACGACGTGACCGCACGCGACCTGCAGCGAACGGATGGCCAGTTTTCGCGTGCGAAATCCTTCGACACATTCTGCCCGATCGGCCCCTTCATCGAGACCGATCTAAATGTGATGGACATCCGCGTAACTGCCCGCGTCAACGGCGCTCTGAAACAGGACGGCCGGACCTCGCAAATGGTCTTCCCTGTCGATTTTCTGATACGATATATTTCGAACATGATGACCTTAAACCCCGGTGACATTATCGCTACCGGTACGCCTTCCGGGGTCTCACCGATGCGGCCCGGTGACACTTGTGAGATCGAAATCGAAGGCATTGGCATCCTGACAAACCCGGTCACGTCAAAAGAACAAGTAACAACGATCAACCAACAACCACTATGAAATTCTTCATCGACACAGCAAACCTTGACGAGATCCGCGAGGCCAACGAGCTTGGGATGATCGACGGCGTTACTACCAACCCCTCCCTCGTTGCAAAAGAGGGTGATATCGACTTTGCCAGCCACATCGCGGCAATCTGCGAGATGGTAAAGGGCGACGTTTCGGCGGAGGTAACTTCACTCGATACCGAAGGTATGCTTCGCGAGGGCCGCGAGCTTGCCAAGATCGCCCCCAACGTCGTCATCAAATGCCCACTCACGCTCGATGGCCTCAAGGCCACACGAACGTTCCGCGAAGAGGGCACAAAGGTCAACGTCACGCTATGTTTCTCAGCCGCCCAGGCCCTTCTAGCCGCCAAGGCCGGTGCGAGCTATATCTCGCCCTTCATCGGCCGTCTCGATGACATCGGGCAGGATGGAATGCAGCTCATCCACGACATCGTTCAGATCTACGAAAATTACGGCTTCGAGACCGAGGTCCTCGCCGCATCGATTCGCCACCCGATGCACATTGTAGACTGCGCCCTCGCCGGCGCCGACGTGGCGACGATACCTTTCAAGGTAATAACGCAGCTCGTCAAACACCCGCTCACTGATAAAGGTCTGGAAGGTTTCTTATCGGATTGGAAGAAAAGCGGAAGAAGTTAGTCGAAAATTGAGAATTGAGAATTGAAAATAGGATTAAGAGGTTAGCGATTGGTACACCTTAATTTCGCAAAGCCGAATTCTCAATTCTCAATTTCTCCACTTTCGGCTTTCAATATGTGTTTCAGTTGACTGTGTAATCCTGCTGCATTGGAATCTCTTTGCAGCGCGAACTGATATTTCGCCCGGAAATATTCGTCCGGCTCGGTCATCTGGACCAGTTCCCTTACCTTTTTAATATTTGCGTCGATCATTTCCGCCGAGGCTTCTTGCTTCAGGTCAAACATCTCGTCTATTTCAACGATCAGCATCGAAAACTTCCGCAGCCAGGCAAAATCTTCGTCTTCGAGCAGTAGATTCAGAAATTCCCCGGCGTTCAGCTTTCCGTGAATTCCCTCGTGCATTTCCCTCTCGAGGTCAAGCATTGATTTGTGCAGCTTTAGCAGAATATTGCGTGCATCTTTAAGCTTTTGGGCCCCTGTCATGAAATTTATCTTAGCCTACTTCCCTATTAATTCATACCGTGCTAACTTGTAATCGTTAGCCCGCTAATGAATAATACTTAGCGGGCTAAGCGTTACAGATAAGGGGGCTAAGTTATTCTAAGTAGCAGGCTTCTTGTTAATAGTTAGCCGGCTAGTTGTAAGCATCGACCGGGGCTTTTATGGTTCTATTCGTCGATTAGAGAGCCTGCAAGGCCGTACACTAGAAGATCATGACGCGTATCAAATTCGAAGACACTGTGAGCTATCGCTTGGCCAAGGTGACCACCGCATTTCGCAATTCCCTCGAACGTCACATGAGCAGCATCGGGCTCCACGGCGGCCAGATCTTTCTTCTGCTCGAATTGTGGAAAGAGGACGGCCTGCGTCAAATAGACCTTGCCAATCGTCTCAGCCTCGCGGCCCCGACCGTCAACAAAATGATCAAGGGCCTGATCGATATAAACCTGGTTACCCGCTCCCGCCAGGACGCAGATGCCCGCTCGACACGCATTTTCCTGACCGCTCTCGGCTATGAAATGCGTCAGGAGATCGAGGAACAGTGGCTCGAACTCGAACAAAGCTCCCTCTCATCCATTACCGAAACCGAACGCCTTGTCCTTTTCGACCTCCTCGGCAAACTCCGCGCCGCCTACACCGGCCAGGACGAAGGCGAAGAAGAGGTCTAACCCCGTGCTCTATTGCAAAGGCTCGTCTGGTCGCTCCGCCGCTAAACTACGCGAACCTGAAACAAAAATAGCTCGCTGACCTAAACCGATGTAGAATGAACACAAAACGAAAGAGGTACCATTATGAAGATCATTTTGGCGACAGATGGAACGAAATTTGGCGAGGCTGCGACCGAGATGCTGCGCAAATTCAACCTCGGTGATGGAGATTCGGTTAAGGTCATCAGCGTTGTCGATATGGCCGTGCCGCTGGCGGTCGATGTATATGGCGGATACCTGCCTGATACATCCGAGCTCGAAAAAGCGGCGCGGGAGAACGCGGCAAAGGTCATAGATTCCACCTCCGACAAACTACGCACGATGTTTGGCGGCGCAGCTGTTGAGGTTTCGGGCGAGGTCCTTTTCGGTTCGCCCGACAGTCGAATAGTGGAAACGGCCGAGGAAGCCGGGGCCGAACTTATTATCCTAGGATCGCACGGATACAAGCGGTGGGAACGCCTGCTGCTGGGCTCGGTGTCGAGTTCGGTCGTGCATCATGCCCATTGCTCGGTACTTGTCGTACGTTCAACCCCGGGCGAAAATGCATGACCGGCGGCCAGGAAGTAACGATCAATTCGCGAAAGTACGACCAGAGCATTCGACGCAGTTGGACCGCCCGACTGGTCGAAACTAAAGGGGCGTTGCTCATCTTCGCCGGCCTATTCGATCGCGACGTCGATCATCCCGACCTGGGTTTGATTAATAGTGGTACGGTGTCGTGGGAATACTACTGGCTCGACCGCTGGTACAGCATTTTCAGGTTTCACGACCCTGACGGCAGGCTCCGCAATTACTATTGCAATATCAATATGCCGCCAGTATTCACGGGCATCGCTCTCGAATATGTGGATCTGGATATTGACGTGGTGGTCTGGCCGGATCTTAGTTACAAGGTACTCGATCTGGATGAATTCGAGGCAAATGCGGCGATCTTTGAATATCCGGAAAAAGTCCAGTCCCGAGCCTCCGCGGCTCTGGACGAGGTAGTGGCCTTGATCGAGAAAGGACGGCTGCCCGCTCGGTGAATCCTGCAACATTTATTTCTCAAAGACGTGATATGATTCGTCCATCTATCCATCCACGATAAGGAGCCAGTTATGAGGAACACTTTTCTTTTGATCGCAAGTCTCTTGCTCGTCACCACGGGTGCGCTAGCCCAAAACCCTTCGATGCCCTATCCTAACCAGGTCTCTGACCCGGCTGTCCTCGCCGAATTGCAAAAGATCTCACGGTCGGTCCAGACATTGGCCGAGGGCGTGAAAACGATGCCGCAAAAAGAGGCGACCTTTAAGCCCGGCGAGCTGACCGAAAAACAGCAAAAGCTCATGGTCAGTATGGATATGCTGGTTAAGAGCGAGGCCCGCGTTGCAAATTTTCAACGGCTGCAGATAGATCTCGTTGAAAAGCTGAACGATCATCGCGGAAAGCTCTCACAGGTTGATATAGACCTCCGGCCGCTCAGCATCGACCGGAGTCTCGCCTTTGAGGGGACGACCCAGACCGATGAGCTTCGCGACAGCAGGCGGGCGAAATTGAGGGCCGAGCGTCCCACATTGCTGGCCTCGATCACCCAGATACAGAATACGCTGAATGACACTCAGGAGAGCCTGACTGACGCATTGGCGCAGACTTTCAGGCTTAGACGGGCGGTGCTGCCAATGATCGAGCGTGAGCTGCTCGATCAATAGCTAACGGGGCTGAACACGCAGCATATAGCTGCAAATATTGATCGGAACTCCGGGCTCGATCTTGAATCGCTGGCCGGCGGGCAGGTCGAAATTGTTAACGCAGGCGGGATTTTTGCCCTCATTGACCGCCCAGTAGCTGCCAGACTCATCGATACTCAGGGTCAGATGTCGGCGGCTGACCTCAACATCCCCGTTGAGCGGAATATCGACGGGCTTTGATTTTGACCCGCGGCCGATGACGATCTCATTTTGATAGATTGGCACCACATTCTGTCTGACGCCTGAACGCCATATTTCGAGCTTGTACAGCTCGGCCCGACGGGAATTTACGCGGGTCATCTCTTCAGCATCCGATGGGCGAAGAGGCTCGGCCTGATCGAGAAGCGCATCCTGGTACTTTGATGGCGTATGGAATTGTGCAGGCTGCGGCGTTCGAATGTTAGGGTCGGACGCCGGGATTGCGAGCTTTGGCGGCGGGCTGGCTGATTTTGGACGAGCGAGAATACCGGTCTTATTGGCATTCGCGTCTTCCCAACTGTGTTGAACGCGGACATCGCCCTTGGCGAGCGTGCCGTCAATACGCAGTTCGATTACGAAGGAGCGGGTTTCCAACTTTCGCTTCCCAGCGATCTCGCGGGCACGTTCGGCAAGTATATGGTACAGACCCTGTTCGAGCCCCTTTCGCTTGACGCCTTTCCATTCCTTGTCATCCTCATCGCTGAGAAAGATGATGTATTCGCTCGGGATGATGGTTGTCCCCTGAGGCAGCGGCACCATTTCAGTCTGCATCACGCTCTCGACCTCGCGGGCGATCTTGACGATGAATTCCTCCGCCTTGCTCCGCGGTTTGACCTGAGCATCTCGGGCCGCCTCTTCCAGTACGAGTTCCGAGGTTTCGCCGTCGATCCAGCGTCTTACTTTATCTAAAACTGTTCGGTGATTTGCTGCTGCCATGTTCTAGTTACTTTCCAACTCGAGATACTTGCCGTTAAGCCACCCGCGTGTGGCATTGGGCTGCGATGGTCGTTCCCGCCCTTGCTGAATGACATCAACTTGATACCAATTATTTTGCGAATTTACAATACGCACCTTCGAATTTTTAGTAACAAGGCCGATCGGCTCATTATCCGTATTAGGCGAGGGTCGAAGATAAATGTCGGTATTCGCCACAGCGGTCTGCGAGCGGAAAGGGTTCGAAATCCCGGGCAATATTCCACGGCCACGCATATAGCTCGCGGTGCCGTACAACAGGCCGGCGAATATTCCGATGAATACGAGAAACGTTAAATACCGTCTCGCCCGCCCACTATGTTTCTGTCGAGGCGAATCGACAATGCTGTCGAACGTGACCGGCGCTGCCGTCCTTTGGCGGTGTAACTCCGGCAGCGGTTGGGGCACCGCGATATGTATCTCGCTTCGCGATAGATCAGGCTTCGCCGCGGCGTCTGTGACCGGATCGAATTCCGGTGCGGCAGGCAATTTAGAGGAATATCCCCGTGAAATATGGGGGCGAGGCAGACTGCCTGTGCTACTCGCCGCCGCAGTGGCATATTTGCCTTCACTTGCCTTTTCTCGAACAAGGCTCAGATCGGCCCAGAACTCCTCGACCGAGGCCGGGCGCTCGCGGGGATCGCTGTTTGTAGCCCGCTCTAGAACACGAAGCAGTTCATCGCTCCAGGGTTCGTTGGTAAACGCATCGGGCAAGGCCGTTATTCGGTCATTGACATATGCCCTCGGAGCCTCGCCGGTGATCAGCGTAAACGCCGTTTTCGCCAGCGAGTATACATCGGCAGCCGGCGATAGTAAGGCGGTGCCGAGTTCGCCCGTGCGGCCGATCGAAAGTGGGCTATGCTCGGGCGGGGCGTATATGTTCGTACCGACCCGTGTTATCGGTGAGTCAGATATCGACATCCGGGCAACACCGAAATCGGCAATCTTTACTGTCTTGAGTTCGCCTGTCAGCAGCAGATTTTGGGGTTTGATATCGCGATGGATGATCCCGCGTGAATGGGCGTGGGCGAGGCCGGCGCAGATCTGTTCGATGTATTCGAGGGCCTCTGGCAATTCGATCTTTCGCCGCCGCAGCAGGCTCTGGAGATTGCCGCCCGACAAATATTCGAGCACCAGATAATGAAAAACCGACCCTTTCAGATCTCGTGCGGTTCCGTGGCCGAGGCGGCTAATGATATTCGGATGCCTAACCCGGTCAAGGGCCAGGGCTTCATTCTGAAAATTTTCGACGAGCGTTCGTTCGAGATCGGAATCGAGATCATCCTGGAGAAATACGTTGAGAGCTTTGATCACGACATCGCAGTGGGCAGATTCGGTCGAGGCAAGGATGTCACGGGCAAGGAATATCTCAGCATAACTGCCTCGTCCGAGTGAATCACGAATGTCATACCGCTTATCAAGCCGGCAATTATTAAGAGAAAGCTCTTTCATTAATAAGGGAAACTCGGCCTTCAAGGGGCCATCCTTAATCTTAAATACGATATCACAATCCCAATGTTCAGCGAATGAAGACAAAAGGACACCGCCTTTACCGATCGCAAAACACGATAGACAAAGGCGGTGGATAGGATGTTGAAAGTTTAAGTTTACTCGTTAGTACGCTGAAATCCGGTAGTCTGGACGTACTGGAAATATGGTGTTCCCGGCGGCAGTCGATTTATATCAAGGAAAGTCGCGTCGAATACCCAGTTTCTTATGGGTGGATTGTAAACATTAGCACAACACTTGAAAGGAGCATTATTTACTTTCGAATTAAAGAGATTGATAAGTGAGCCGCTATAATTCAGACGTACGTTACCCCAATTTTCAAGGAATCTTTTGAAGTTGTGGACACCGCCATTCATCCTTGGATCGCCTCCGCCCTGATTGGGGGTGCCGTTTAACGTTGTGACCGTATCGCCGGCCAGCATGGCAAATCGGATGTGGGTTTCGCTGGCAATTCGTGACCCAAGTGAGAATGGAAAAATGAAGCTCCTCGAGTCGCTCCAGGAATTGGAGAGAATTGTTACCGAATCACCTACGATCGAAGCAGGAATATCGAGCGTACCTGTACTAGACGGCAGATAGGCAGTAGATGGCGTGGGGGTTCCGACAAATGATATTCCGGTAGCATTATAATTTCCCTGAACGTAAACCCCGTTTTCGCTCGCTACTGTCAATCCACGGGTGTTCGCCGGTGTTACAGTATCATAGACTCCGGGAATTGTTTGACCATTGATCAGTCTTACGCCGCGGCGAAAATACTTATGATCGAGTACGGCCGCTATCTCCGGGGCGATATTACTATTCGAACCCGTATATCTGGGGGCTTCATTCGTGTAGTCCGCCTGAAGCGTGTTGTTCCGGTTTAGGTCTTCGCCTGTTTGCAGGATGCCATCATTGTTGCCATAGACATCCTCCATATCGTATTCACCGTCGAAATCGTAATCTCCGCGGCGATCCGAAACATAAAGCACCCATCCGCCGGCCTTTGGATTAGCGTTTACTGGCTGCGGAATGTCATTTCCACGGAGCACATGGCCGGTTACTGCGTGATAAGGTGTACCCGTCGGCATATTGGCATCCCAGGTCCCGTCGAGAAACTTTTTCAGATTGCCGACATCGATGTCCACCATGCTCATTACACCTGCCCAAGGTACATTCGTGCCATAAGTGGTCAATGGGTTGAAGACTGAAGAAGTATCGTTGTAGAGCCCTTCGCGGGTATCGAACATGTTTATGGGAAATGGAACTACACAGGGAACTGCGCCCGTTATACCGTTAACAACGGCATTTCGCATTGATGCCCGGTTATCTCCGCTGAACCCGTTCGGGAAATAATATGTGCCGGACGAAACCGTACCTGTATCAAAGCCAGTAGTTGTTAGGGTGGACGAAGGGGAGTTATTGCAGTTGCTGCCCGTAGGTACAGTACCTTTGATAACATAATTGTAAGTGTTACCTACATTTGACATGAATGTTCCGCCCCCGGGTATCGGGTTTCCCGGGATAATGAAACGCTGAAGTTTGACGATCGAGCGTGAGTCAATTCCATTTGCGTAATAATTGGCGTCAGCTATTCGGAATGCCGAATCGATGCTGCTGGTGGGAGATTGTGTTACGCCTAAGGAAAGGATGTCTTCGGTTATGTCAGCGGAATCATAAGAACCCGTCGTCGGGTTATAAATGATCGTTTCTATCTTTATCCAGGTTTCTTTCACGTTAGGCCCGGTGGTGCCGGAATTAAATCTCTCACCGTTGACCTTGGTGGCCTGATACGCCGGTGTTCCGACCATGGCTCTTGGTTGGTAACCGCGCGGCCCACTGGAGAAAACAGCCGACCCGTCGGCAGGTCCGTCCAGTCGAATGCCGCAGGATCCTGTTATCGGAGCCCCCGTGGATGTGGCACATCCCGGAAGCTTTGCCTTTGAATCAGCGAGCAGAATACGCATGCCAGTCTTATTATAATATCGCTCAGCCGACGTTATTGCATCGTCCGAGCTGGCCGTCGTAACGGCCGAGAAGCCAGGGGAAGTAACACTTCCAGTGCCGTCATTGCGAAGGTCCCCTACTTTTTTTCCGCGCTTGATAACTTCGATGAGATCCAGATTCTGGTTAGTAATATCACTGTTTAGCTTCATCGGCAGCTGAAGGAGAGGCGAATTTGCAACAAGATTTCCGTCAAACAATGCTTCGTGCGTGGGCCAGTTAGCGGAGTTATAAGCTGTCGGATTCGGAATCGATTGAGGAGGATCGCTGGTAACAGGCGCACCATTCGCGGGCGAGGTCAAAACGCTGCCCATGTTATTGCTCAGCTGTACGTAGGTATTCGAAGCATTTCTCACAAAAACCTTGTCACTCCAGTTGGTCCAGGGACTACCATTTTTAGCAACATCCGTATAAATGAAGTTTGCGGTGGTAACTTTTGATGAGAAATAAAGGCCTGTGTGAGCCTGTAGAAACAGTGAGCCGTTCGAGTGAACGCGGCCGCCAAAGTCAAATCTGGGGCCCGGATGAAACTCGAGATTGTCATCGTAGAAAACACCAAATTGAAAAATCGGCACCAGATTATTAAGAATGTTGCGCGAGAGCTGAACCTGCACGCCTACATTGTCCGTAGCCGTGGTGCGAAGCCGCCAATTGTCCCGCTTGGCATACAGACCGCTGAATGGTCCGCCCGACAGGACTGCCGGAATGTTATTCGAGGTCTGCAGAACTTCCTGGTTGAAAACGAAATTCCCCCCCCAGGAGGTCGATAGTCCCGGAACGGGAGCATTTCGGACATCGTCGAATTCGGCGCTGGTGGGGCTGATATTTATCTCGAACTTTTTGTTAAAGTTTCGAGTCATCATCTCAAGGCTTCCTTGCGCGGCATAAAATGTGCGGGCCTCCGCAGTTTCATTGCCGGTAGCAGCCGCTTCGGCCGATGATCGTGACATCGCCAGTGCAACGAAAACTGAAATGAGGGCCAAAACGAAAAGAGCGATGACTATCGCCGATCCGCTTTCACTTCGTTCAGTTGATTTGCCTTTCTCTATGTTTCTTTTCTTCATTGCGTTCACTTGTTCAATTCGTGTTAATTAGCGTCATAACCCAGATTACGCGTGCCGTAGGTGACGGACATAGTTTCCCGGTAGGGCTGCCCGGAAGAGTTCAATTCGATGGAGCGAACGCTAATAGTGAACCTGACCTGCCTTACCGCGGCAAGATTTCCAGGGGTGTCATCCGCCGTACCGGCGATGCCGTCCGGACCAGCCGATGGGGTGTTTACGATCTCGCCGGTATCCAGAATATATTCGATCTGAAAATCCTCGACACCATAGATCAGGGGATCATCTACAAAGGCAACAGCGGGCGTTATATTCGCGTATTCACGTCGGGTCAATGTGCCATCCGCCGTTACAAAATAGGTAACCATCAAAATGCGATGTAGAGACGCAGGCGTTGTGATAGTGCTAAGTGGACCACTGAGGCCGGTCTGGTTAAATCCGAGCAGATCACCATTGGCAAACTGTATCTTATCGCTTCCGCTGAGTCCTGTAGCCACTCCAAGGGTCGATCCAGTATTACCGGTGATCAAGTAAATGTCATTGATACGGCAGGATGTATTGCTGCCCGAAATTGGAATGATTTCGTCAACACCTGAGGATGTGGTAGCCGCATTGATATTCAGGGGCTGTGAGACCGCGGAGGTTCCCGAACCAACCAAATTAAAGCTCGAGTCCTTGAATAAGAAGGTGATCTGGT
>JBGSXN010000188.1:0-11286 GCA_041751355.1 Pyrinomonadaceae bacterium | reverse complement strand
TGGAGACGTTTAATTAGTATGAGACCTGTAAAACACTTTGAAAAAGGCTTGACGTACATTGCGAAGGGAGCTTTCAATGCAATTCGCTCGGTTAATCAGTTTAAGCCGAATGCATCGTTTACGCCAAAATGGTCGGACAAGCCGATCCTGAAATCGTGGCAGAAGACCAAACCGACGCTTGGGTTTCCCCGAATGACGGATTCGCTTTGTCCGCAATGTGTGATCGAAGCACGTGAACAGATCCTCAGCGGCGAGCGGGATGTTTCGACACTTATCAACGAGAATGTTGGTGAGATCAAGGCAGAGATCATTGAGCGGGACGGACAGGTCTGGATGATAAAAGAGTGTCCGGAGCACGGCCGTATCGAAGACATGATGGCGATCGATTCTAAGTTTCTCCAGCACATCGAATCGCTTTTCCCCGGGCGTGACATAGACGCTCATAATGACGAAAAACTCCACAATCACGGCACGTCGACCATTAAGTACGGCCGCGGTGCGGTATTGACCGTTGATTTGACGAACCGCTGTAACATGATGTGCGACCCGTGCTTTATGGACGCCAACCAGGTTGGGTTCGTTCATGAGCTCTCGATGGAAGATGTTACCGAGATTCTGGACAACGCCATTCAGATCAAGCCGCGGCGGCAGATGTCGGTGCAATACTCCGGCGGTGAACCGACGTTGTCGCCTTACTTCCTCGACGCTGTCCGTTATGCACGAAAAGTTGGTTACAACTCGGTCCAGGCCGCGACCAACGGGATCGAATTCGCAAAATCCAAAGAATTTTGCCGGGAAGCTGCCGAAGCCGGACTTCGTTTCGTCTACTTACAGTTTGACGGTATTGGGAACGATGCTAATTCGCACCGGCAGATCGGCAACCTGTTCGACGTTAAGCTACGTGCGATCAATAACCTCCATGAAGCCGGCGTCGACATCATTCTAGTTACAACGCTCGTAAATGGCGTCAATAATGATCAGGTCGGCACGATCATCCGCTTCGCTCTCGAGAATCCTAAGAAGATCTCATTCATCGCCTTCCAGCCCGTTTCGTTCACCGGCCGGGACGAGCATATTACCGAACAGCGTCGATTGCAGCAGCGATATACGCTGGCTCACCTCGCTCACGACGTTCACGATCAGGTAGGAATAACCGAACCGACGCGTGACTGGTTTCCGCTTTCGCTGATGGGAGCGTTTGCTGATTTCGCGGACGTTGTCCACGGGCCGGAATCGGATTGGGGCCAGGTATCATGCGGCTGCCACCCGAATTGCGGTGTCGGAACAGCCGTCATGGTCAATAAAGAAACAAAAGAAATGGCGCCGGTTCCTCAGTTCCTGAACATCCAGGGCCTCGTCACTGACATGCAGCACATCACGGACACTAACCGCGGCAAGTGGTTTTCGAACATCATGATGGGCCTCGCGCTTCTCAAGAACTACAACCCGTACGGTGCGCCAAAGAGCCTCACGCTAAAGGGCATTCTGATGAAGTTTGATAAATCCTTTGGCCTCTCGGGCAAGGATTACGGTAAGGTCGGCCCGGACCGCACTATTGAGGACATCAAGAAGCGTCGTCAGGACCCGTGGAACTTCCTGTTTATCGCGGGAATGTGGTTCCAGGATCTGTTCAATTACGATTTCCGGCGGACCGAGATGTGCATAATCCCTTATGGAACACAGGAAGGCGAGATCTCGTTCTGTGCATATAACACCGGCATCGGATGGCGCAATATCATCGAGCACATGCACCAAAATGCAACGGTCGCTCAGTGGTATAAGGACCAGGGCCGTCACGAGGTATTTGCTCGCGGCAAGAATGTCGATCTCGAGGACAAATCGCATAACCTTATACTGAACGAGGTCGATCTTTCGAGGCCGAACAAGCCCGAAATGGAAGGCCCCAAAACCGCTGCCGAGGAAATGCAGATGATGCGCAAGCTTTACCAGGAAATGGTTATGGAAAAGGCCGGCATCAAGGGCGAAAACCTCGTCCAGATCGGCGGCATTAAACGCGAAAAGAAAAATACTGATAAGGAAATGGCAGTGGCTGAGTAAGCATTCAGGAGCCAGAATCCAGTAGTCAGTAGAAAGCCTGTGATTGATCGCGGGCTTTTTTCTGTGCTTAGGCAAAAGTTTTCCGCAAAGACGCACAGACTGCGGGCGGATTTGAATTACCTTTTTATCCGGTTCACTGCTTCGGCACCTCCCGTACATTCACTTGCTGGATGAGCGGCGGGTTTTCGGGGGTGAGAGTAAAGAAAACTTCGATGTTTGCGTTCTCTCCCTCGATGACGAAGCGGCCGCGGAGTTGATTTTCCGGCACCAACTCGCGAACTGCAATGATCTTTCCGGCCTTTGCCCAGAGCGCGGCGTAGCTCTTTCTTAAATTATCAACCGGATTATCCGGGAAAAAGTTCTCGGCGAATATTCCGCTCTTTTCGGCGTTCTCCCATGAGGGGATGACCTTAAGGAGCTCGGCTTTACGGCGTGCGAGGATGTTCGAAACCGGAAGCTGCCGAGGCTTGAGGCCGGCCTCTCTTATTATGAGATCGAGCACCTGCAGGTTGACACCACCGACGCCCGCGTACGTCCGATTGGCAAAGGCGACGATGCCGATGCCGTAATCGGGCATTACACGCCAATGGCTGCCAAAGCCGGGAAGGCCGCCGCCATGGCCGATGTAGATGCGGCCTTCGCAGTCTCGCTGCCAGCCTAGGCCGTATGTATAGGCGCTCGCCGAGGGACATATACGCCCACCCGGATATGTGAAGTTGGGTTGCATGCCGGTGAAGAACCACGGATGATGCATCTCGCGAATCGAAGAGCGTTTGATAGGGCCCGTGTCGGGTGCATTAGAGGGCGGCCAGGCAGAAAGGTGCAGGGCCATGTACCTGCTGAATTCATCGATCGACGAGATCATACTGCCCATCGCTCCCCACGAACCGTCCGGCGTGTCGTTCAGCAACGTTTCCTCAACCCATTCTTCGTTGAGCCAGCGGTAGCCATGTGCCAGCTTGTCGGGGGCGACATTTGAGAACTCCCATTCAGATGTCGGCATTCCTAGCGGCTGCCAGATATTATCCCTGATGTACTTCTGGTAGGGCCTGCCCGAAACCTGCGTCACGATCCGTCCCAACAGGGCGTACCCGAGATTGGCGTACTCAAACGCGATGCCCGGCGGATTTGAGAATGCGAGATTATCTTCGAGCAGCCGTGAGAGTTCCTTGTTTGTGTCTGCCAGCTGGCGGTCGCCCCAAGGGTTATCCTCGGGAAACCCGCCGGCGTGCATCATCAACTGCCGGACCGTGATGTGCGGCGAATCGGCCGTCGGATATTTGAATTTCTTCATCTCCGGCACATACATGTACGCCGGATCATCGAGCCTGAGCTTGCCCTCGTCGCGGAGCTTAAGTATGGCCATCGACGTAACACTCTTAGTCATCGACGCGATCCTGAACAGCGATGACGAAGTCACGGGCGTCTTCTTATCGATGTTCGTAAAACCGTGGCTGCCCGCATAAACGAGCTTGCCGTCGACCACTACGCCCCACGCGATGCCGGGAAAATTGTTCCTCGCCGCGTGGTCTTTATAGATCTTCTCGATCGCGGGAAAAGTTTTCTTTATCTTCTCCAGCCTCGCCGGGTCGGTAAACTCCGAGCTTCTATACGATGTATCAAACAGCACCGCCTGCCGCGGTGACGCCTGAGCGAAACATGAAAGACAAAAAGCGAAAATTAAGAGTGCGGATGATATGGTTTTCATACTAATTTTTATTGTGACAGCAGTATGTCATTCTACGACTTAGCCTTCTGAAATGCATAGCCTATTGCAGCTTGGGTCGGGACGAACTGTTTGCGTGGTTACAGAAAGTACGCCGAGCAGAGGCGATAATAAAGGCAATCTCTTTCATTTCGAGAAGAGGAGAGTGCCTTATGAAAAGACTTACAATCGACCTGATCTTCGCTGCGTTTTTGTTGATAATGGCGATCGCGGGGCCAGCATATCCGCAGTGGGAAGGACGTGCAACATTTACCGGAACAGCTCTTATTTACGGTTCCGGTCTGAACACGCGTACCGTGACGAGTAACTTCGCTATGCATCTGGAACGTATCACGACACCGGATGATGCGAATCGACTGCTGTCTGTGCTTGAGGATCAGGGGCAGGATGGATTGCTGAGGGCGATGAGCAATAATGACCTGGGCAGGTTTTCGCTTGGCGGACGCGTAGGCGAGCCGCTTAGGGCCGTCGTGGTCGATGACCATAACGGGATGAAACGCATCCGCGCGGTTTTCCAGCGATGGATAGGCTTCGGCGAATTTCGCCGCGGTTACCGATCAATCGATTATCCGTTCAGTTATATAGAGATAATGATCGATCCGCAGACCGGCCAAGGAGACGGTACATTTTTTCCTGCGGCTCGCGTCCGCTTTAGGGAAGCTAACAGCACACGACCCGATACCGTGGAAATAGAGGATTTTGGTACATTTCCCGGCAAACTAATGGGCGTCAAAATGCGCGGCATGAGACTGCCATAAATTGCGCGTTTAATGTTACGAAACGAGCAAAAGCCTCGATACTCTTATCCGCGGTATCGAGGCTTCTGCATTTATTCGTTGTATTAGAAAACGCGTGGAATGTCCCGCTGTGCGGGATCGTCCGGCGGAGGCTGAGGTGATGGCACGTGGCCCGGCTCCGGAATCGGGGGGTCTTCGACCGGATAGGGATTGGGCAGATCTGCCGGAGCCGGCGGATCGGGCGTCGGTTCCGGCGAAGTCGGGTCAATTGGCGTTGTGGGAACGTCAGGGTTCTGTACGGGGTCGTCGCTCGGTGCGGGCGGTAAGTTTTGATCGATCTGCATATTGTTTATCTCCTTTTTACAAATACCGGGAACGATATTATCTGTCTATCCGGCCTAACACTGTCTTTTTCAATACCGAGCGATCAGGCACTCAAATTGTCAACCAGCGCACGATATGGGCCGACGCAAGTGCGGAACACAGTGCTAACTAGTTGAAAACCCTCGAATGGAATGGATGTTGCGTTTCTTTTCCTTAGTTGAAACGAGAATACGAGAACACTTTTTCATAGGTGACCAGGGGGAGATTATGACATCGTTTAAATTATCCGGCGTTTTATCGGTATTATTGGTATTTTTTATAGGTGCTGGCGGCACCGAGTTGACTGCTCAGGGAAAAGGACGTAGCGGTGAACGCAGCGGCCAACGGGGCGATCGTGGCGGTGAGGGTAATCGTGGAAAGGAGAGGGCTCCGCAAGCTCGTCCACAGCCTCAGCAGCGTCAAGAGCGGCAGGCTAGACAGCCGCAGCAGCGTCAGGAGCGGCAAGCTAGACAGCCGCAGCAGCGCCAAGAGCGTCAGGCTCGACAGCCGGGGCAACGGCTTGGCAGAGAAGGGGACCAACGAAGGCGGCAGGCTGATTCTGTGAACCAGCGAAGAGGAGACGGTGACCGCGTCCGGGTTGCTCGCATGCAGCAGCAGCAACAGCAGCAACTGCAAAGGCAGCGTCAAGCAAATTCTATTTTCCAACGCCGTGCAAATGAACGTCGCGTTCAGCCCCAACGTCCGGCGGGTGCGGTTTGGCAGGGGAGAGATCGGCGTAACGACGAACGCTCGAGGGGGAACGACGATCGTAGAGCGTCGATCCGCAATCGACAAAATGATCGTCAGCCACAGATAGTTCCGCAACAGAAGTCGGGGTCGTGGTTTGCGCGAATGGCCGAACGACGGAACGGTCGGGACCGCGGCGATGATCGGAGAGACCGGAGCCGAGGTATAGATCGTCGAGATCGCAACGACGACCGGAGAAACCGTGGAAGAGCGGACGGTCGACCGAAGAGGAAGGTAGTCGTTCGGCAGATCCCATATTGGAATGGCGGATGGCCGTCGAATTTTGGACAGTTTCGAAGCTCTCAGGTTAGACAGCGCAATGCTGACCGACAGGCTAGCCGCAGGGATCGTGACCGACGATCTTATCAAAGGAATGCTGGATCGCCGATCTATTCAGGGCCAACAGTGATTTGGCAGGAGATCTACACAGCGCGGCCCAGATATAACTCGAGCTATCCGGGTTACCCCAGCTCGCAGATCTACAGCACTTACAGCGATTACGGCAGCAACCCGTATAGCTCCAACAGCGGCTACAACAGCGGCTATCCGTACTCGGGCTACTCGGAGTCTTATTCGTCCAACTATAACGAGCGGCCGAGTGCGGGGGATATTCTCAGAAACGTTATATTTTCGATTCTCGGAGGCGGAAACCACTCTTATGGCAACTATGCTCCGCAGCACGGGTCGGGGTATTCGCCCGGATACAATCACCCCGATGGCTATTATTCGCCGCAATACGCGGGATATAATGATCAGCCATATTATCAAGGATATACTTCGTACAATGATCCGTATGGCTACAGCGATCCGTATAACTACAACGATCCTTATCTGAACGAGGTTCTTCCCGTGCAGTATATGGCGGGAAATACTCTTGGCGGCGACATGTTCCGTCAGTTATTCGGCCAGTTGCTGGCAATCGGGTACGACCAGGGTTTCCAGGATGGCGCAGCTGCCAGCACTATTAGAGAAAGCGAACGTGCATTTTACGATCCGTATGCGTATGACAATGATAGTTACGATCCTTATTCGGTCAGCTTAGGCGATAATCGCCGACTGCTTAGCCAGGGATACGAACTCGGTTATCACGACGCACTCGACGATGTTTCTTCATATGACGAGATCCAGCATGGCGAAGTCGACCTGCTCAGCGTATTGATAGGTACAGTTTCCCAACTTATGTAAACATGGCGTTTTATAGCGAAAGGGGATACACGCGGCTGGGAGCTCCCAACCTCCCGGCCGCACTTTTTCGCAATAAGAAAAGGCAGCGACGATCAATCGTCGCTGCCTTTTCAATAGAGAAACGGCTATTGATTAGAAGACTAACCTTCCGCCTAGGACAATTCGGCGAGCGCCGCCGTCCGTTGCCCACTGATTGAGGAAGTTTGGAGCATTGATACGTCCTTCAGGAACACCGAAGTTGCGTTCGTTGAGAACGTTGAACATATCGGCACGTATCTGAAAGCGTACATTCTCGGTGATCCTGGTATTTTTGATGATACCGAAATCAACGAGTCTCAGACGCTGAGCACGCAGAATATTACGACCCGCGTTGCCGACACGGTCTGCAGCAGTGATCGCGGTAAAGAGATTGGGACACCTATTGCCTGTAATGGCCGTACCGCAAAGAGCCCTTATCTCAGGAATTGTCAGACCTGATAGGTTTTGAGAACTCGCGAGATTCGGACGGATGGAATTTCCCACCAAGCTGTCGATACCGGACAGTGCTCCGGCAGGGTCTGAACCATTAAGCACTGTGAACGGAGCACCACTCTGCACGGTAAAGAAAGAGTTGAGCTGGAATCCGCCAAGCATACGTCCAATGGCCCCACGCTGGTCTCGGAAGAAGGGAAGTTCATAAACGAAGTTCCCGGAGACGCGATGCGGACGGTCAAAGCTCGACCGACCACGGTCTCCCAGGAGATTAAATGAGTCCTGAGCAACCGCGACCTCCGCATTAGACGGATTGAATGTTTCCGACGCGGTATCGATGAATGAGCTATAGGTGTAGTTGATACCAGCACTGAAACCACGACTTAACCGTTTTTCCAGGCTGGTCTGCAATGCGTTATAGCTCGAGCTTGCTTCATTCCCACGAAGGCGGATCACGCCACGTGTCGGATCAACTCGCGGACAAGGGTTGGTTGACGTTCCGGTGGCACAAATGGTACGCGGATTTCCATCGACTGTTTGGAAAAGACCTTTACCGCGGGTGCCGATATATCCGAGCTTGAAGACAACGTCGCGAGATAGTTCGCGTTGCAGTTCAAGCGAATACTGATCGGTCGAAGGTGCTCTGAAATCCCCAGCCACGACGGTTCTCGTCAAAGCATTCGGATTCGGGATGCTCGGGGCGGACGCCGTCGTTACATTTTGAAACCCGTTCGCCGCACCAAAGGTGATGGAAGCCAAATACGGAAAACCTCCGGCTACATTGAGATTGAGGTTAATGTAGTTGGCATCGTACGTCCGTGAATAGCCGCCGCGAAGTACCATCTTATCGCCTCCGGACAAAAAGCCGATTGCACCGTCGGACCGGGTCCTGATATTCCAGTTAAAGCCGATCCTTGGCATGAAATTGTTCTTGTCGGCCTCTGGCACCGGTGTTAGCGCGTATCGGGGGTCGTTGTTATTCGCAGCCATGATCCTAGCGTTTGCGGTCTTCAGATAACTGAATGAGTCGCCCGGATACTCATAACGCAGGCCTAGTGTCAATGTAAAATTCGGAGCCACACGCCACTCATCCTGGAGATATGTGTAATACTCATTCCATCGATAGTATCCAATCGTGTCACCGCCGAGGAGTGGAAGATTGATCGTGGCAACCTGAGCGATGTCGTCTACGAAGTTCTGGAGCGACGTATAGGCGAGTCGGCCTCGAACTGTGGGGATAAAGAAGCTCTTCACGTCAACGCGCCGAAATTCAACACCGAATTTCAAGTTATGGCGGCCGGTCGTGTACGACATCGAGTTTTGAACCTGATAGGTGTCGTTGATACGAAATTGCGGTAGATTTACAGCCAGGCCAATAGCCGTTCGGCTCGCGGCAGCATTAAAACCAGTCAAGCCCAGATCGGTGATCTCGATCGAAGGAATTGCTTCGGAGGAGGGGTCGGCCGCAGTGGTAGTTGAGTCAAACCTGGACCAGCCCACTCTCAGTTCATTAGACAAACGGCTTGTCAGAATGCTATTCAAGACGGCTACGAATGCCTTTGTTTTTGTGGGCACCACCGTCGTGAGACCTGGGGGGGTGACCTGACCAGCACCCGCCGTTAGGGAATCGGAACCTCGATAGCGGGCATACATTAGGTTGCTGGAATTAAACCTGTGGTCGATACGGACCGAACCCTGGTCCGAATCAAACGTAGACGATGATGAGCCGGTGATATCGCCAAGGGGGATAACATAAGTCTGGCCATTTGCCGTGAAACTGCGCGTCTGGCCATTCGCGGAGCCAGCGGGCAGAAACTGAAGAAGAGCGGCAACCTGCGGTCGATTTCCCACAGCGTTCTGTAATATCGTCCGGCCGGCCTCGGTCGGAGCGCCATTCAAAGTGAATCCCGAGCCTACCTGACGGATCGTCCATCGCTGAAAGTCAACGAAGAAAAATGTTCGGTCAGTGCCTTTCCATATGCCTGGGCCACCCTCGCCGAATTTCGGAAAAGTCACCGGGCCGCCAAGAGTGAATCCAAACTGATTTTCTTTATTCAGTGGCGCTCGTTTTCGAGCGGGATCCGTGGCAGTAGCATTACAGAATCCGCTCCCTTTGTTGAGATTAGTGCAAGCGTTTAGCTTCTCATTATTGTGAAAGATAAACGTTGAACCATGAAACTGGTTTGTTCCGGACTTTCCGACGAAGTTGACGACAGCACCGGAATTGCGGCCGTATTCTGCCAGAAATTGATTCGTGACGATACGGACCTCCCCAATAGCATCAGGATTATTTATCGGGATCTGTCCACCAGCAACGCTCGGATCGTTTATATCCTGTCCATCGAGCATGAAATTGTTCGACCTAAGTCGACCGCCGTTCGATGAAAAGCTAATGCCGTTGGCAAAGCCGGTCTGACCGGAACTCAGCTGGCTGATGCCAGGAACCGATAGGAGGACATTATAGACATTTCGATTCGCGGAGATCGGCAGCTCTGAAAGCCGTTTTTGGTCGAATCGCGTACTCACCTCCGCTGTGGACGTGTTCAGCAACGAAGCGTCTTCTGTTACCGTTACGGTCTCAGCAACGCCTCCTGCTCGTAATCCTACGTCGACAACCGCATTTTGGTTGACGATGAGTGTAATGCCCCTCTGAACGTGCCGGGTAAAATTAGTGGCCTCTACGGTCACCTCATAGGAACCTACTGGCAGGTTAACAAAATTATATCGTCCGCTGCCGTCCGTTTGTAAGGAACGGGAAAAGCCGGTATTTGTATTACGAGCCGTAACAGTTGCATTCGTTATTACGGCCTGTTGCTCGTCGAGGACGACCCCTGAGATCGAGGCCGTTGTCGTCTGTCCAAACGATGCGACGGCGATGCCCAAACTCGCGATAAGCAGAAAGACTAACTTTGGAATACGTTTATCCATCTTATCCTCCATAAGTAGTTTGAAAAATTGTTGAAAGGAATACCGATCGATTTTTCGTTGAGCAAATTTCATACCAAGAAATAAGGTGCGTAAATCCGGGGTTTTAGCAAGCCTAATACGGAAGTTATGCATATTTTTCGATGCTTATACAAAAAAATGGATAAGAGGATATGGGCACTCTGGCAGGCAACAGGAGGGACCATCCTCAAACTCATGAAAATACGGAAAATGCGCGGGCAAAATCCTAACGATTGCTCTCTCCCAAACCAGGGATGTGAGATTTTTTCACAGTGTAATTAGCGAGCACACGAGAATTTCCTTTACCTTTTTGCGTTTTGCTATTAAAATCGTCACGTACTTTGTGCAACTTTGCGAGAGAGGTCTGTCATCATAGCCAGCGACGAAGTTTTAAAAACAGGCAGTGATCTTTTAGGAGTGACAATGGATCCACACTCTGCGGCTATCGACTCTGAAATTGGTTTCAGGGTTGACCCGGCCGAGCTACCGACGTTTCAGGCGCCGGCCATTTCAGACGCCGACGCTTTCGACGCGTCTGCGCCCGACATCGACCTTTGCCGCCTGGCCGCCAATGGCAACCTCGCCGCGTTCGAGTTGATCTACGAAAGATATCATCGCCGTACTTACAGCCTCTGCCTGCGAATGACAAGCAGTCAGACCGAGGCCGAGGACCTTACCCAGGAAGTTTTTATTCAGTTATTTCGTAAGATCGGCAGCTTTCGCGGCGATTCGGCATTCTCAACGTGGCTCCACCGGCTCACGGTCAACCAGGTGCTGATGCACTTTCGCCGCCGAAGCGTAAAGAACGAAAAGACGAGCGAAGATGGTGAAATGCCCGAACAGACTGTCCGAGGCTCGGCGAACCCGAATAAAATGCAGGTGGTGGACCGTATCGCATTAAAAAACGCTATCGCGGAATTACCTAACGGATACAGGAACGTATTCATCCTCCACGATGTAGAAGGGTTTGAGCATGAGGAAGTCGCTCGATTGATGGGTATCTCGGTCGGCACCTCAAAATCTCAGCTGCATAAGGCGAGGCTTAAGCTGAGG
>JBGSXN010000187.1:0-4562 GCA_041751355.1 Pyrinomonadaceae bacterium | reverse complement strand
GTCGCCGCAATCGGACGGGCCGGATTTATTGGCGGCAATCATATTTCCGAAGGGGCAACTGTAATAGATGTCGGCATTAACAACGTTTCCGACCCGGAGATGGCTAAAAAACTGTTCGACGAGGAAGAATTGGAGAAACGGCTCGCAACGATCGAAAAGCGAGGATCGACATTGGTAGGTGACGTGAACCCTCGAGAGGCCCAGGCAAAAGCTGCCAATTTCACGCCGGTCCCGGGCGGTGTCGGACTGCTGACCGTGGCAATGCTGATGAAAAATACAGTTGCGGCCGCTCGGTCGCGGCGATCGGGAATATAACAGCGGTCAGTTAAAATTAAGTATATGAACTTTGAAGATTATCAATCAGAAGCAAAGCAGACGGCCCTTTATCCGCGACGAATGAATAACCTCGAATACCCGACGCTTGGACTCGCCGGCGAAGCGGGTGAGGTCGCAAACATCGTCAAAAAGATCCAGCGAGATCACGGCGGTGAAGTGAACGACGAAATTCGCTCCAAGCTGAAGGACGAGCTCGGAGACGTGCTCTGGTATATTTCGGCCTGTGCGGATGAGTTGGGCCTGACACTGACCGAAATAGCCGAATACAACGTCCAAAAGCTCGCTAAACGCCACAACCGGGCCGCCTAATGCTGAAAGTTGGGCTGACAGGTTCGATAGCGGTGGGCAAGACAACTGTCTGCGATTTTTTTCGTGAATTAGGCTGTCATATCCTCGATGCTGACAAGACCGCCCGTGAGGTTGTCGAACCGGGCTCTGAGGGTCTAGCACAAATCATTGACGAATTCGGTAGGGACGTTTTACAACCCGATGGCGGTCTCGACCGTCAAAAAATGGGAAAGATCGTATTCGCGGATGAATCAAAACGGCTTCTTCTGAATTCGATCATTCATCCCCTGGTCATCGATTCCCAGGACCGCTGGCTAGACGAGGTTGAAACTTCCGATCCTGACGGGATCGCGATCATCGACGCGGCCTTAATGATCGAATCCGGGGGATATAGGCGGTTTGACCAGTTGATCGTTGTGTGGTGTGAACCTGCGATACAATTGAAAAGATTGAAGTTGCGTGACAAATTGAGCGATTCGGATGCAAGAAAACGGATCGGTTCGCAAATGTCACAGGAAGAAAAGAAGGCTTACGCCGATCACCTGATCGACACGTCAGGCGGTCGCGGGGCTACAAGGAAAAGAGTGGTTGAGGTATTCGAGACTTTAAAAAAATCGGGCCAGGGAAGTTAAATGATCCGCGGAAGAGCGCAAATCGTGAAAATGTTTATGGGCATGCCGAAATTCTTATGCTTCGGCACCGTCGTTTTCCTTGCTCTGCTTGCAGGCTGCAGCCAGATCGAACGTCCCAAGGTCGAACCATTTTACGCGGTAACCGTTCCACCCCCAAAGCAGGAATTGAACTGGAGCAATGGAAAGATGCTCACCAGCTTTGACCCGGCACGCGCCGCGGCAGCACCTGAAACCGATCTGATCCGCGCGGTGTACGAGGGCTTGACCGAGCTTGACAGCAGGACGCTGCGGGCGGCCCCGGGTGTAGCATCAAGCTGGAGATCAAGCGACGATCTTCGAAAATGGACGTTCTATTTGCGAGACGACGCCAAGTGGTCGAATGGGGAACCAATAACAGCCATCGACTTTGTGCGTTCGTGGAGACGGTTAGTCGAGATGGGCGATAAGACCGCCAATAACTATCTTTTTCGAAACATCGTGGGGATGGATGTTGGCGAGCCAAAGAAGGCGAGTCCGAACGAAGACCCAACGGATTTTCTCAAAGCCATATCATCGGACCGGGGCTCCGCTTTGGCGAGATTGCAGGTAGAAAGCTCGCCGTCCCGTCGATCGAGCCCGGAAATCGGTTCGCGTTCGGTACCGAAGGCCCAGCCCACAGGATCGCCGGTCAGCGATGAAAATGCCGAAGGGAAACCACCGTTGAGATTAGGTGTAAGTGCCATAGACGATCACACATTGCAGGTTGAACTCACTCTTCCCGATAAGGACTTTCCGCAGCTTGTTGCCAACCCGATATTTCGTCCCGTATATGGTGACGGCCGTAACTTCGAAACCTCGCCGCTGGATCCGAATGTGCCGACAAACGGAGCTTTTCGCATTTCACAGGCCGAAGAGGATGTCGTTTCGCTCGTCAAGTCCGATACTTACTGGAACAAGCGTTCTATAGCCCTGGAGCAAGTTCGATTAGTAGCTGCCCGATCTGCCGAAGATGCTCTTGAGGCTTACAAGAAAGGTGACGTTGACGTAGTGACGAACGCACCATTGGAACCCGTCGCGGTTAAGGTGCTGGCACCGTACGACGATTTTCGTCGAACGGCACATAACGCGTTGAATTTCTACGAAGTAAATACCGATCGGCCGCCATTTAATGACAGACGGGTTCGGCAGGCCCTCGCTCTGTCGATCGATCGTGAAAAGCTTAGCGAAGGGGACCTTCAGGGAACGACACAGCCGGCCTATTCATTTTCGCCGTTGGCGATGAAGCGTGACGACACATTGAGGCTGGACGTAAATAAGGCTGCGGACCTGCTCGACAAGGCAGGTTATCCGGACGGAGCGGGGTTTCCGGCAATTCGCCTCGTGATAAATAGAAACGATATTCAGCAGCGGGTAGCAGCTTCGGTTGCCCGTATGTGGAAGCAAAACCTAAACCTTGACACTGAGATCATCGTAAAAGAAGCATCAGAGATGGATGGGGTACGACGAACGGGCGATTTTGATCTTCTTAGACGTGGTATCGTGCTGCCCACCAACGACGAACTCGTAAATCTGACTGCAGTCCAAGGATCTGCCAGAACACAGTTGGCCACACCGACTCCGGCTGCCAAAGGAGGCAAGGACGAGCCGAAGCCTTCGGTGGAGAACGAGGACGAGGCGGCGAAGGTCAACGGGGCTCTGATACCTGGGCCTGAGATCGATAAGGATGCGGTCGCTGCAGTTACTGGATCGTCAGAAGGAATGGACCAAGCTCTCTTCGAACTGAACGTGATCCCATTGTACTTTCCGACATCTTACTCGCTGATAAAGCCGTACATCCGCGGCTTTGAATTGAATGGCCTCGATGCTCCTTCTCTCAAGGAGGTAAGCATCGACAACAATTGGCAACCGGCAAAGACAAATGAATCCTAGTGCCATAAGTATAAGCCGGTCTGCAATATAGCCGTCCGCACGTGAAGGGATTGACTTGCCTCGTATGGTCGTTTAATGGTAGTTTGATAATCAAATATCTTTCAACTCTCCTTAAGTTCGGTTAAGGCTTCCAAAGATCTGTTACTTGTTTGGAGTTCGTTATGAAAGGAAACCGCCCTACTCAGATTCAACTTGGACTGGCCATCGCAGTCCTTGCTTCTTTTATTTCCGGCTGCACCTCGTCGGCATCATCAAAATATTTTGGACAGACCGCCGCACCCAGCGACAACGTACTAAGATATATTTCGGGATCTGAGCCGCAGTCTCTCGATCCGCAGGTGCCAACCGGACAACCAGAGGCACGCGTGATCATGGCCTTTTTCGACGGGTTGGTGGAATATCATCCAAAGTCGATGGAGGCGATCCCCGCGATTGCCGAAAGTTGGGAAACAAGCCCGGACGGGACTGAATATTTATTCCACCTGCGAAAGAATGCCACGTTCTCTAACGGGGCTCCGATAACCGCAAACGATTTTGTTTATACATATAGACGAGCCCTCTCACCGGAATTGGCCGCCGAAAATGCCTATCTTGCCTATTACGTAAAATACGCTGAGCCGTATAACTCAGGCCAATCGTTCGTCCGGGACAAGACCGGCCACTTTCTTCATCAAAGCGACCTGGAACCGGGAGCCGACCCGGCGAAAGAGCCACCGGTCGTGCCGGATAATTTCGGCCCTGACACTGAACTTCACAGAAAGTTTGATGAGCCCATGCGTGTTACCGTTCCGTCGGACGAAAAGACACGATCTGTGATGTTAGAAAAGGACCCTAAGCTAAAGGCCGCCTTAGCCGGCAAAGAGTTCGTGCCGATTACCGCTGAGGATGTTGGATACGAGGCGGTCGACGACTATACCTTTCGAATTAAGCTGCTTCAGCCGGCGCCTTACTTTCTTGGCTTGCTGGCCCACCAATATTTCAGGGTCGTCCATCCGCCGACAGTCGAAAAATTTGGTGCCCAATGGACCAAACCGGAAAATATAGTCACTAGCGGTGCGTACCGATTGGAAGCACACAAGCCCTACGACGAGATCATCGCGGTGAAGGACCCGACGTATTGGGACGCTGCAAATGTACAGATAGAGCGAATCGAATTTTACCCGCTTGACGAGCAGACGACGATGCTCAATCTGTATAAGGCTGGCCGTGTCGACGCTACCTATAACCATACGGTCCCATCGGGATGGATAGAAAATGTAAAACAGTACAAGGACGAGTATCTGCTCTTTCCTGAAGCCGTGATCGAATACTATTCTGTCAATACGACCAAGGCCCCAATGGACAATCTCAAAGTGCGGCAGGCATTTGCACTCGCCGTCGACCGGGAAGCCCTGGCAA
>JBGSXN010000186.1:0-2247 GCA_041751355.1 Pyrinomonadaceae bacterium | reverse complement strand
GTGCTTCGCGAAGGACTTTAGGTCACCACCATAGCAATCGTTAAAAAGTTCAAGGGCGTAGCGGAGCCTTTTGGTCGAAAGCCGCAGCTTGTGAAGGAGGGGGTCGTTGAAAGGCTCGTAAATGCTTGCGGCTCGATCCAGAAATTTTTCGACCGCCCGATCGATCGCCTCCGCTCCAAATTCGCGAAATGTCTGAGGCGTATCTTGTCCCGAGCTTACCGGATCCAGAGCATCTTCAAGATCACTGCAAAGGCGTGTCAGGCGATCGGGGGTAACTTGTTTTACCAGCTCGGCGTGGGCGTCGGACCGCCTGGCTCGCCGGGCCTCGATAAGTAGGTCAATACCGCCGGCGACGGCCTCATTCGGAGCCCTTTCTCGCAACGATCCGAGGGCTTCGATCGCTACATCCTGGTCACGAACGTCACCGAGTGCGTCGGCAACCTTTTTTACCTGTTTTTTCAGGGGCTTAACAGCTTTTTTATCGAAAAGCGGTGCGAAATCCCTGAGCGCCGAGCGAAATCGCCGCGATGCCACACGCATATCGTGAACACTGTCGAGTCCGTCAGGCGCCAGAGCCGCGGAACGAAACTCCAGGATCTCGTCGAATCGCATACGAAGCACCTTTGCTGCCATTGCCGCGGCGTGAGCATCGCAATCGAGGCCTTCGATTTGTTTAGCTTTTGCCATTTAGCGTTCGATAAGAGCTTGTAGCTCTTTTACTGTATTGGGATCTTCCAGCGCCGAGAGATCGCCGGGATCTTCGCCTAAATAGGCTGAGCGGATGACGCGGCGCATAACTTTCGCGTTGCGGGTTTTTGGCAGGGCGGAGACGAAATGGATACGCGTTGGGACGAGGGGTTTACCCATGTCGCGGGCGACGAGGGATTTGAGTTCGAATTGGAGGGCAAGAATCTTGCTTGCCTCTTCATCATCCGTAGCAAGCAGGGATGCTTGCTCTCCAGTCAGTACCGCAAATGCTACCATCGCGGTTCCTTTTTTCTCGTCGGGGACGCCGATCACGGCTGCCTCGGTGACCAACGGATGAGCAACCAAAAGACCCTCGACCTCCGCAGGGCCGACGCGTTTGCCGGCTACCTTTAATGTGTCATCGCTGCGGCCGAGTATGAAGTAATGACCGTCGTCATCACGCATCGCCCAGTCGCCGTGGACCCAGATGTCTTTGAACCGCCGCCAATAGGTGTCAAGGTAGCGTTCCTTCTCCTGCCAAAAGCCTCGCGCCATGCCGATCCATGGCTGTTTGATCACGAGTTCGCCGACCTTTCCGGCCTCGACCGGGATGCCTTCTTCATCAAGAATGTCGACGTCCATGCCGGGACATGGTGCGGGAAATGAGCACGGCTTCTGTGGCAGCAGCATATTGCCCATCAGTATGCCGCCCGAGATCTCGGTACCGCCGCTGTAGTTGATGATCGGGAGCTTGCTGTTGCCCACCCCTTCGAAAAGCCACCACCACGGAGCGGGATTCCACGGCTCGCCGGTCGAGGCAAAGGCGCGGAGCGATGAGAGATCGTGGCGCTCGAAAGGAGCGAGCGACTGGATCGCAGGCGTCCCGCCTGCAACGCCACCTTGTGGCGTAGACATGTCGGCCCCCAAATATCTTGATGGTTCCGCGTCGTTTCGGGCTTCGCCCTCATGCAGGCGGGACGCCTGCGTTCCAGTCAATTGCGTTTGTGGTTCCTCATGGGCAGCAAGTGCCCTTATGAGCGTTGGCGAGATGCCGAGGATCTCGACCTTGTGTTTGGCGACGAATTCCCACATTCGGTCGGGCGTCGGGTAGTCGGGAGCACCGTCGTAGATGCAGATGGTCGCGCCGTTGATGAGCGCTCCGTAGATCAGCCACGGCCCCATCATCCAGCCGATGTCGGTGTACCAAGAGATTCGCGTACCTCTGCCGACATCCGTCCCAAACGCCATATCCTGCGCCGCCTTGATCGGAAAACTCGCATGCGTGTGCGCGATCCCTTTCGGCTTGCCGGTCGTGCCGGAGGTGTAGAGGATAATGAGTGGATCTTCTGCGGAGGTTTTCTCACTAGAATGATCGGTTGAGGCTATTGATCCGTCCTTTAATAATTCTTGCCATGGATGGATCCGGAATGGCCGTTCGATTATCGTTTTAGAAATATCGTAAATGCCAAATGAAATCGACCCTATACCGCTCGATTGAGTTTCCATCTGCTGCCGAATTTCAGCTATCTTCTCTTCCGAAGCGCCTAATTCCTTCAAGCG
>JBGSXN010000185.1:0-46805 GCA_041751355.1 Pyrinomonadaceae bacterium | reverse complement strand
TGTGATTCAAAAGTGAAACACGAACTTGCCGATACCGAATACAACAAACGACGTGAGGAATGCGAACAGGCCGTCGAACTGCTTCGCCAAAGATTTCCGGGCATCCGCTCGCTTCGCGACCTTACCAAAGACCAGTTGGGTGAGTCACACGATCTGCTGTCCGAGACTATTTTCCGGCGTTGTCGGCATGTAGTAAACGAAAATACCCGGACGCTTGAAAGCGCCGGTGCGATCGTCACCGGCGACCTCAGCCGCCTTGGAACCCTAATGTCCGAATCTCATGAAAGCTTGCGAGTAGATTATGAGGTCAGTTGCGCCGAACTTGACTGGCTGGTGGACGCTGCAAGTAAGTTCGACGGTGTGATCGGCGGCAGAATGACCGGCGGCGGTTTTGGTGGCTGCACCATCAATCTGCTGGGAAACGACGTTGCTGACGATTTTACCGCGCAGATCGCAGGTGAATTTCGTGACAGATTTGGTAAGGACACGGACGTTTTCCGAGTATCCCCATCCGCGGGGGCCCACGCGCATTCAATTGACTCTCGGCACATTAATTCTGCCTGATCAGCGGATCCGTTTCGCCGACGAGGTCTCCGACGGCGCTTTCGGGCGAATCGACCAGTTTCCTAAATTCGCTTACAAGCGGCGTCTCGATCCACCGAGGAGTCGAACCTTCACGATTTAATCGGTAAAGTCCAAGCTCCAAATAATAGTTTTCCAAAGGATCCTGACCAAAACGATATCGCCAGTCGATCATTGTAAACATCGGAAACCACGTATAACCGATCACCGGCACACCGTCAGCTCTCAGTTCGCGAATGTGCCCTATCGAGGATTCGAGCCAACGCATTCGAACATCATCTGATCCGACAGCGCTTGTCTCGGTGATCATTATCGGGACGTTATAACGGTTATGATATTGCCGGATCAGTTCAGAAAAACCGTCACCTTCAGGTTCTGTTTCTCGAAATGCGATCCGTCCCCTCTTGTCGAGGTAGATCTGCTTAGTAGACCACTGCGGGTAAAAATTCATCCCCACTATATCCAGAAATATCTTATTCTCCTGAAGCTCTACAAGTGTGTCCGGAGCCGCCCCGTTTCTGACGAGCCACGAGAACAAAAGATGATCATGTGCCAGACGGCCGGATACCAGGTCGTAACAGAGAAAACCACGATGGGTCTCTTCGTCGGCAATGGACGAAAGGTCCTCGCGTATCGAACGCGTTAGCCCGGTCGCCTCAACATAGAACATCAGGGCCTCGGGGTCGATATCCTGTATCTGTTTTACAGTTAGCTGGATGCCCCTTGCGACCTGAAGCATGATTTCGATATAACCACGGTCGCCTCGCCGATAAGGCGGCCAAAGCCCCCGCATTCCGCACATAAGCGCAGTGATTATAGGTTCATTTAGAGGTGTATACCATTTGATGCGTTCTTTATATCGCTCCGCGAAGGCCCCGGCATATCGAGCGACAAATTCAGGATAACGTTTGTTTAAAAACCCGCGGTCGAGCCAGAAGGGGCAGCCATAGTGCATCAGGTCGATCATTGGGACGATCCCAAGCTCGCCGACCATATGATCGATGACCTGGTCGATCCAGCTCCAGTCGAATTTGCCCGGTTCGGGCTCAACCTTGTACCAGGGCACACCCCAGCGAAGTGATCTCAGACCAAGTTCGCGACACAGATCGAGATCGACACGCCAGTGCTCATAGTGGCCCATCAACTCGTATTCATCGAGGGCCCGGTGACCAGGGCGGGTTTGCGGTACGAAACTATCCTCGATCCCCGCCGCCCAGATAAAATCTCGGGCAGATTGCTTAAATTTACCGGGTGCGGCTGTATTCTGTTTCACGCCAAAAACTAACTATGATTTCGTGGAAGTGGGTTATTCGAATGTATCGCAGCGATTTGAGGGTTGCAAATCAAGGCTGGCAAAATTCTTTATTGCCATTAAAAGGGGGATCGATTCTTATTCCAGGATCGTATATCGAATCATCTCAACCTCTGCCCGGACATCCTGAGCAGAAATCCGAACATATTCGCCGTCGTCCGCGGGCAGCGTACAGAGGTGGACGGCCTCAAGGAATATGTCCACGCGCTCACCAACTCTCATGATCCGAAATTGACTAAAATTGGTCGGATCGTAGTGCTCGGGCAGGCTGCAAGAGAGTCCTTCAGCTTCTAATTTCAGCTCGGGCGCAAACGACAGGGTAAAAAAATTACCGCAGCCGAAGGTTAGCCTTGCGTTGGGACCTGTGGTTTCAGTCAAACGAAGATTGAAGCAAAGTTCAAAATTTCCACGCTGCACATTACGCCTCAAAACGGCATTGCCTTCCCTGTTTCCCTCGATCGTAAGCAGGCCGTCGGCCATTTTCAAGGTGCCGAGATTGGCATAGTGGTCCCACCCGCGCATCCAAATATCACCGCCCTGGAATAATTCCTCAAAACCATATGTCAGGTCGATCGGGCCAAACTGGATGATCGATCCTTTGGAGTATAGTCCGAATGCAGACGGCTTTGCCGGGAGATTGGCATTTAAAAGCAGGTCTGACCCGCCAAGAGCGATGCAGACCGATTCGTGCTCGACATCAAGGGTGAATTCGTGAACAGCCCTGGCATTGAAGTCACGCGGCAACTGCAGCGTCCGGCGGCCTCCGCTTCCCGGCCATTCCGTCCATGCGACGTTTTGTGCCGGATCGATCTCAAATCTAAAAACGTCCACCTCGGCTGCCTTCAGGCAAATGCCAAAGGGGCCGCTGTCGACCACCTCGCGGAGACTGATTTCGCAGTGATAATCTGACTCACGACCGGTCTCAAATATTATCTCATCGAGTTCAGTGCCTCCGCAGGTCAATGTGCGATTAGCATCATGCCAATCACCGGAAAGGACTTGCCATAGATCATGGTCCAGGTCGTCAAAATCGGTCAGATGCAGCGGGGAATGCGGATAAGGTTGTGGAGTATCGGTCGGTCCGGCAACAAAGAGCCTGTTCCCACCCGCGAAATCCATTCTGTCTATAGCGAGCTTGCGGGCGTCCTGATGCCATCTGTGATAAACGCAATATAATTCACGGTTGTTGGGACCTCGAACCACCGAGTTATGGCCGGGACCCACGATCTTACCAGGCAGAGTACGGAGGACAGGAAGAGTTGAGTTCCCGTCCGAATATTGACTCCATTCTTCATCAGACTCAATGGCCTCAGAGACGGCAAAGCTTACGCCGTAAGTGTCGTTCTGCCAGTTCCCGCCGCTGAACATCTCGTAGTAAACGCCTTTCCGGTTGATGACGAACGGCCCCTCGACCGTGTGCCAACGAACTCCGCCCTTCTCTTTTCGTGCCGGGTCATATACTTGCCAGTCATATCGAGCCCGGGTAACCGGACGAGGTTTTCCCTTAAGGGTAAACGGATCGATCATTCGGTCGACCACGGTCCCCGTTCCGATGTGGGAATGGTCAAGGAAATCAGTCGCGTAGAACATAAACCATTGTCCGCCGGTGTCGCGAACGATATGCGGGTCGATGGCAAACTCTTCACTGGTCAGTCTGCGGCCGGAATCTGTGAACGGGCCCAGCGGGCTTTGTCCGGTCGCCACGCGAATCTCCATCAGCGTCTCGTTCCCGACGCTGTAATACATATAGAATGTTCCGTTGTAATAGGTGACCTCAGGGGCCCAGTAGTGAGGGTGCGGTTCGGCGAGCGGGTCCATTGCTCCGCCGGCTTCAGTCCAGTTCACCAGATCCCTCGATCGCAATACGCCAAAAACCCGTCCGTCGGACCCCTGGCCCGTGCAATAAGCAAAATACCCGCCGCGGTGCTTTAAGACAAACGGATCGGGAAAGGAGCGGTCATACACGGGATTTGTGTATCTTGCCGATATCTCCGATAAGGCTTCGGCCATCAGTATTCAGTATGAAGAATTAGACGCTGGCTAACAGAGCCGCGACCCTGACTCTCGATCGATCAGATTTGCAAGCTGATCCCAACTGTGTGCGAAATAACGCTCAGAACCTCTAGGAGCCCTATCTTTGGACATGGCGACCACCATGACGTCATTGTCAGTGTCTGGAATACAGAGATTCCGCTGAAGCGTTTCGAAGCAAGCGAAAAGAGGCGATACTTCAAGCAGCACAACATCAGGGCGATTTTTGACGGTGAAATCCGAGAGTTCCTCGATCGCATGCGAAAAATCACTCGCTCGCCACGTTCTCAGACCTCTGTCAGAAAGCCAGTTATAGAGCTCAGCTGATTCCACCCCGTTCGGATCGGTCAGCAACAAAAGGCGTTTACACCGAATATCCTTTTCCATTAACTCGTTCTCCTAAATAGTAACGGATATGGTTGCGCCTGATCGAGGTCCGGGTCTGTATGGCCTCGTACATAAAAGTGGGACAAATTTTTTTGAAAGGGGAATAGATGGCCCTTTGTCCTCCATCAGACACTAAAGGGCCGTTGCTAGGCATAAACTGGGTTCATAGGTGGTCATAAGGCCAGAAAATCTAATATGTTACGAGTTAAAACCAAACTAGGCGTAAGTAAGATCGAGGGAATCGGTCTATTTGCGGACCAGTTCATCCCACGGGACACGGTTGTTTGGGAATTTAATCCGCTCATCGACCTGAAATTGAAGGAGGATGAGATAGCTACCCTCGCCGAGGGTGCCAGACAGCAAGTGCAGAAGTATAGTTATCGCGACGAACTGTCAGGACTCTATATATTTTGCGGTGACGATGCACGGTTCTTTAACCATGAGGACGAGCCCAACTGCGCCTCCGTGACCTGGGGCCCGTTCGGAGGTCGGACGATCGCAGGGCGTGACATCAGGCCGGGGGAAGAATTAACCTGCAACTATAGATCGTTCGACAGGGACATGATGGAAGGAGAATATCGGATGCCCGAGCGTAAAGAATCACGTTTCAACGTCCCCCACCAGCGAACAATGATGCGATCGGCGTCCAAACATTAGAGCTTACGAAATCTGAGTTTCACGGCCGGCCGCGGCTAATTCGGCCGGCTCTTCGTTTTGACTAAGCCTTCTTCACAGATGCAGAATCTCGAGTTTAAGAGTTTTATACTAGGTGGATTTGAATGTTCGACCCATCGGCGATCCGACGGCCGCCGGCTGGATATGATCGACGCAACATCTCACGATCAATTTGCAATGCAGGATTATGCTCGGCTCTCGCAGATCGGCATAAGGACTGCTCGTGACGGCCTTCGGTGGCACCGGATCGAGTCGACCCCTGGAAAATATGATTTCGAATCGGTACGCGAGCAGTTGGTGGCGGCGGAGAAACACGATATTGGGGTGATCTGGGACCTATTCCATTACGGCTATCCTGACGATCTGGACATTTTCTCAGTCGAGTTTCGCGAACGATTTGCCTACTATGCTGCCGCCTTTGCCACATATCATCGCTCCGAGACTGGCCGGGCTCCGATGGTTGTTCCGGTCAATGAAATATCTTTTTTCGCATGGGCAGCCGGCGACGTAGGCGAATTCTTTCCGTACGGCGTTGATCGCGGAGACGATTTGAAGCTCCAGCTCGTCCGCGCCGCTATTGCCGCGATCAAGGCCATGAAGTCAGTCGAACCCGATACTATCGCAATGTCGTCCGAACCGGCCGTCAACGTGACAGCCCGGCCCGAGGAGCCATGGTTCTCCCAAGAGGCAGAAGATTATAGGCGATCGCAGTTCCAGGCGATCGATATGCTGACAGGAAGTTTGTCACCGGAGCTGGGCGGTGACGCTTCGCTTCTCGACGCGATCGGAATTAACTATTATCCGCATAATCAGTGGTTTTATCCCGACCGGGAAATGATCCCGCTCGGGCATCCTCACTATCGACCGCTGAGCGACATTCTCGCCGAGGTCTATGAAAGGTTTAACAAGCCGCTGCTGATCTCGGAAACCGGGACCGAAGACGACCGACGGGCTGGATGGCTTCGATACGTCGTCGACGAAAGCCGTGAGGCGATCGCCCAGGGCGTGGACCTTCGCGGAATTTGCCTTTACCCGATCCTCAATCACCCGGGATGGGTCGATGAACGGCACTGCTTTAACGGTTTATGGGATTACGCGGACGAATCGGGCGGACGTCAGATATATGAACCATTGGCGCACGAGGTCGATCGGTGTCTCGGCAACGACCGCTCCCATATGGCGGCCCATTAGCCTGCGTTCGCCAGGGCGATTTTATCGTTTTTCGTTCTATTCGTAATAGCCTGTTCTATCAATTCATTCATTTCCTGAAAGGTCTTGTCCCAGGAATTTTGTGCCAGAAACTGTGTGGCCGCCTCATTTCTCGCGTTTGCGTCCTCGTCCATCGCAAACTGTAGATGTTCTACGAACTCCCTCGGCGTTGATTCGATATGCACGAGCCCCATCTCACCATATGGACTCACAACATCGGTGATGGGCGTCGAGACAACCGGAAGTCCCGCCGCGAGGTATTCAGGTGTCTTTGTCGGACTAATATATTTGGTCGATTCATTCAATGCAAAAGGCATCATCGCCGCGTCCCATCCCGAAAGGATCGACGGGAGATCGTCATAAGACTTTTGACCGAGGTAATGAATATTATCTCTCCGCGGCAGATCGTCTTCGCTGATCTTTACCACAGGTCCTGCCATCACGAATTGCCAGTCGGGACGCAGTTCCGCAATAGCTTTCAATAAGGCGATATCTGTACGTTCATCAATGACGCCGACAAACCCGATCCGAGGGTGCCCGATATCCATCTGCTCCGGAACATCTTCGGTGATATCCCTGGCCCGCGAAAAATGGGCGGTATCTATACTTGACGGAAATGCGTGTACCGAATGATGCTGGTCTTTTTTGGCACCGTAGAGGCTGTGACCGCCGGTAAATACTAAGTCAGCCTTTTCAAATAGTGCCTGTTCGCGCTCCAGCAGTTCGGGCGGCGCTCCCTTAAACGCCGACAGTTGGTCCATACAATCGTACACAGTGGCCTTAGGTTCTAACCGGGAACCCCATTCGAGCATCATTGGAGTGTAGAACCACGCGATATAATTATCGATACCCTGCTCGACTCGAAGCTTGTCCACGAGGTCGGGAATCTGCTCATCATTGCCGTCAGCCAAATGCGGAACGCATACGTAAATATTTTCGCCCCGCGGGGAAACATCAATGAACGATTCACCTTCGTGGCTCTCAGGCTCCTCGATCACAAACACTCGCCCGTTTCTCGCCAATCGCGTCATTAAATGTTGCGGCCGCTGAAAAACAAAATCCCACCTAAGGTGAGAGAAACAAATTACGTCTAATCCCGCTTTGGGGCTAGATACGTTCGAAGAGTGCATATTCATAATTCACCTGAGCCGTCGTGTTTGAGACACACTTCAATCTGTCCCTGTAGCCGGCGTCATAGTTATTTGGACTTTAGAAGTTTAATTCTGTAAGGAGTAATTAATCTGTATTGGATTATACAGAGCCGGCCATCGGACTCTTTCAGGTCGAGTGAGCCTCAGACCCTTTGTTCTTTCGTCTGTAATAGAAATAGATCGAAACGCCGAGAACATTGTTGAGCGTCAGAGCGGCATTGGTGAATACAAATACCCAGTTGTAAGTAAGAACACTGTAGATCGTAAATCCGACCGACGCTGCCAATTGCCCCACGAAAAGCCAACTCGATATGCCCTCGGTCGCGCCTTCCTTCCATTGCTTATGCACTTGCTTGATTAGGGTCAGCAAGAGAATCATCGAGCTCCCCCAACCTAAAACTTCTGTCATTTGACCTCGTCCTTCGAAGTTGGTAAGTGTTTCTCTGCCTTGGTAGCGAGAATGTTCTCATGCTTTATCTCAACGCGGACCCGCCGATAGAGGCTCATCCACTGATTTGCGATCCAGGGAATAACAAAGAACGCAAAAAGGAAGCCGCGCAAATCATCATATAGGAACCGGAATTGGGTGATTAAGAGAATGAAAAGCGTGACCCAGTGGCTAAAGCAATATTCGCAGGTAAACACATAAAAAAACTTTCGAGTGAAGAAAGAATTTCCCTCTCGGCTCTGTTGTGCGCAGTACGCCCTCGGCTCTTTGAATATCTCTTCCTGGGTGACCGTCCATGAGATCGAGGCAGTAACCAGCGACAGGCCCAAAAGATAATATATCTGCTCCCACATCCCCATTTGTTATGTCAGACTCCACGGAGCCTAAGAAAAAGACGCTGCTCCCGAAAACCAGGTGCGGCGTCTTTTCTGCCGAAATGATCGATTAGAAGACAGGTTTCTCGGCAATCGGTTCCGATGTTTCCGCCCCTGCCTGAGGCCTTATTAAGAAACCGCAGATCGACGGTTTCTATACTAGTAGCCGCCGTTAAGTGTGTATGTATTGCAATGTACATTATCAGGGCAAGGTCGCCGATAAACTTAAAATCAGCACATGGAAAGCAAGGCCAGGATCTTAGGACATTCGATGCATCCGATGCTGATAGTATTCCCGCTCGGTTTGCTAACACAGCGACGCCGACAAAATCGTCGCCTGGGATTACATGAAAAAAAAGAGACCTTTTAAGCAAAAGCCCCTTAAAGACCAGGTCATTGTATTAACAGGGGCCACAAGCGGTATCGGGCTCGTAACAGCCCGCATGGCCTCGAAGCGGGGTGCACGCCTCGTTTTGGTGGCGCGGAATGACGAGGCCCTTTCAAAGCTCACTGCGGAACTTCGGGACGGCGGCGGCCACGCCATCTCAGTGGCCACTGATGTTTCCAAAGAATCGCAGGTGAGGAAGGTGGCTGAGGAAGCCGAAAAGGCGTTTGGCAGCGTCGACACCTGGATAAATAATGCGGGGGTTTCGATCTACGGAAAACTCGAGGACGTACCGGATGCAGACTCGCGCCGACTATTCGAAACTAACTTTTGGGGTGTCGTGAATGGCTCTCTTATCGCCGCTAAACGAATGGAAAAGAAGGGCGGTACCCTGATCAATATCGGCAGCACGCTGTCGGACCGAGCGATCCCGATCCAGGGTATGTATTGTGCCTCGAAACATGCGGTCAAGGGTTTTACCGACGCTCTCCGTATGGAGCTCGAGGCCGTTGGAGCGCCGGTCGTAGTCACCCTTGTCAAACCAGCCGCCATCGATACACCCTATAAGGAACATGCCAAAAATTACCTCGGGGTCCAGCCTGAGAACCCGCCGCCCGTATACGCACCCGAAACCGCGGCGGAAACGATCCTTTATTGTGCGGAAAATCCTGTTCGAGATGTCTATGTGGGGAGCGGCGCCAAGGCCCTTTCTGTGATGGGTAAGTATGCTCCTCGGATCGCCGACCTGTATATGGAGTACCTTATGATCGATCTGCAGAAAACGGATATTCCCGCGCGCGAGAATCCAAAAGAAAGTTTGTACGCGTCAAATGATAAGTCGCTAACTGAACGCGGCGGCTATGGGGGCCACGTCTTAGAGTCTAGCCTTTATACGAAGGCGTCCTTACATCCGGTTGCTACCGGGGCAGCGGTCGTTCTAGGACTGGGTGCAGCTTTTGCAGTAACAAGAAAGATCCTCTCAAGCGGAAGGGAATCGCCGGTCGTTAATCAGTAGGCCCGGTACTATCCCTGCCGATTCTTGAGTATCTTTACAAAAGAACCGGAACGGAGTTCGTCGAGCGTTAGGCTCGTCAGATGCAAAGCCTCGGATTCGGTTACCGCGCCGCAATTAATGGCACGCAAAAAGTAATTCAACAACCCTTGCCCTGTCGCGGCGTCGTCAAAGACATCCCCTACGAGTGTTGCCTGTGCCGCCTTTTCTACAAAATTACTAAGCCGTGCCGAAGCTGCGTCGAGCCCCTCGAGAAAAAATGTATAGACCGCGGCATAGCGAGTCGGAAGCTGCCCTGGATGAAGGTCCCACCCCTGGTAAAAGGCATTCGCGAGCGAATGTCGGCAATGATCGTAATGGAGTTTCCAGGCACGGTGCACAACCGAGCGGTTCTCATCGATCTCTTCTTCGGTTAGCCCCTCACCGCGGTGCGGTGCTACCGGCATGATATTCGTGGCTCCGTCGGACAGCCACACGCCGGTGCCTCCGAATGAGACCTGCATCATATTGCGGGCAAAATCGCACGCCGGGTGCAGCATGTCCTGATAAGCCGCCGTTATACTGCAGCTCGCGGTGTAATCGTATGTACCAAAATGAGCGGCGATACATCGGCCCCGGGCCGCCTCGAGCATTCGCGGCATTCCGATCTCGCCATCCGGTGCGATGATCGACTGTGTTGTTTCGATCATCATCTCCATTTTCAGAGAACCCGCGGCAAGGCCTAGTTTCGGCTCGATCTCGTCAAAGATATCAACGAGAACACTGACCTGGTCGGGCGTTACGATCTTTGGCAGCGTTACTACAAAATTCGCCGGCAAGCTGCCGCTGGTGGCCTCGACAAGCGTAGTCAAAAACAGGTCGAGCGTGCGTATGCTGCGAGCATGGAGCTCATCGGAAAAGGTCTTGATGCGGATCCCGATAAATGGGGGCAGCGTACGCGCAGCCAACCCTTTCGCAACTTCCTGGGCGGCGGCCGTTGCGTGACCGTCCTCTTCGTTGTCGGGCCGCGTCCCGTATCCATCCTCAAAGTCTATTCTAAAATCCTCGACCGCCTCACGCCCGATCTTTTCCCGCACACGCGTGTAAACCGTGTCCGCAAGGCTATCCGGCAATCCCAGGGCCGAAGCAAATACGGCTGCGTCAGGAGCGAAGGTCTCGAGCGATTTGACGGACAGTTGGCCGAGTCTGACGGCAGTATCCGACTTAAATAAATGTGCGCCGCCGTAAACGGTGTGTACGGGTTGCCGCCTGCCCGATTCGCCGGGATATCTATCAGCCAACCCGGCCATAGCCGTTCGCAGGCGCCCGGTTACCTTTTCGAATGCTTCGTTAGAGAGTGATGTCGTCATGATCGTTTATCGGACAAGGCGGGCCTCGATCAGCCCGTGCGGTTCATCGGTCGGTACAAATATGCAGTTGTCATTCTGGAGCCCGAATTTCGAGATGTCGACGGGCAGACAATGAATATTAGGAAGGGAAAATGCTATTTCCGCGACATCCGGGTACTGTTCGAGTACGGCCTCGCCCATTGCGTACAGCGTATGCTGCACAGACTGGCTTTCATGTCCGGCAAAGATCTCCAATATTGTATTTCGGATCGAATTATAGAGTTCATCTGAGGCCGCATCGGGATCGCCGTAGCGCCATGTCGCCTTTACCGAGGTCGAGAGTATCCGGTCTGTCGCCTCGGGCAGAGTGGTGAATGCGTCCTTCACGTATCCAGTAAAACATGAGCCGGACGTTTTTAGGACGATCAGGCCTTCGATCCCCGCCTCGATCGTCAGCGAGTGGCGTGTAGCGGTTATACTGACGGTTCGTTTCTCATCGCTGCCCTTAACGAACGAGTGAGCATGCTCGATGTCGTCAAAAGCCATCCGTCTCCAGCCGACCTCAGTGATCTGCAGACGTACGAGAGACACCTGCGGATTATTAGCCAGGAAAAAATCGGCGAGCCTGCGTCCGAATCGCTCGGGCGGTTCCAGAGCAGAGGTTTCTCCCGCCAGCGCATAGACCGTATTCTTCATCGTGTCGGTGGGAAGACACAGGGTGTTGTCGCCAAGGGTATGTATCGACTCAAAATCGCCCTCGAGCGCAATGTTGACCGAAAGGTTCTGTATTTCGTGCCGGGCGCCGTTACGAGCGACCTTGATCAGGCGGACGCGTGATTTCCCATAGCTGTTCTCGGCTAATCGGACGGGCATATTTCAACTTCCCCGGTAGGTGGTGTAGCCATACGGGCTAAGCAGCAAAGGGACGTGATAATGCTCCATCGGGTCCTTGACCACGAACAATATTGAGATCTGGGAAAAAAAGGCCTGCTGGTTTTGAAGTAAAAAATACGGGGCCGTATCAAAGATCAGCCGGTAATGGCCCGGCAGGAATGCTTCTGTCGGGGACAACAGGTCGGTGATCCGGCCGTCTATATTCGTCATTCCCTCGGCCAACTTTTGCCAGCCGGCTGAGTGTGTTTTTCGCTCGAGCGAAACTAGTATCCCGGCACCGGGTTTGCCCGACGTCGTGTCTAGGACATGTGTAGTAATAGCGCTCATCTCTCTAGGATCTTGTTCAGCCTTAACTCGGTTATCTGATACTGCTGATGAGCAGCGATCTGTATCTCAGTCTGGCCGGAATTTCGAATCCTTGTACGGCAGATGGCCAGCATCTCCTCGGCCGATTTACCTGTTGCGCACACGATAAATATAAACCCGAACTTCTCCTCGTACAAGCGGTTAGCTTCGGCGAGTTGTTCCATGACACCAGCGTCCGCGACGTCAACTGCCCTTTGTTCTCCGGCCGACCACTCAGCCGAAACCGAACTCGCGGATGCCGGGGCTTTTGTCGCACCTATCTTCGGATGCGCGGTGAATGCCTCGATCCAGTCGGACGGCGTCAGCGAGAACCAGATCGTCTCGGCGCTCACGTATAGATCTTCCAGCATTCGAAAAGGGCGTTCAGCCGCCATTCGCTCTGCCCATTTCCGTGAACCGCAGCAATCCAGCAGCATTGCCTCGGCGTCCTGGGCAGAAAGGTCGTTCAACCAGGCGAGATTCCGATATATCTTGTAGCTTTGCAAAACGAAAATAGTTTATAGCAGAAACGCCGTCTAAGCGATCCGGCCGTAGATGCGAAGCCTGCTGACACCGCCATCCGGCACTATATTGAGCCTCACGTGCGAGATCTCGCCAAGTGCGGCAAGCTCCTTGCTGAATAAATGACGAGTATGGGCCTGAAGTTTTGACATTGGCAGCAATTCCCGCCATTCGATTCCTGCGAGGTCGCCGCCCGAGAAGTTTCCGCCCTCGATCGAACAGCTCTCGGGATAATTACCTTTGAAATGAGTGGTATCAACCTCAACACGCGTGACGATGCCCGGCGCTCCGAGCGTTACAATACACCAGTCGTGCCCGGGGCCGCGGCGGCGCTGCGATTCCCATCCATCGCTCATGTCCCTCGCCATACCCGGCATTATCAGGTTTTGGCGATGCCCAAAGAACATATCGCTCGCGAGCGGTACGCTGCCGCCATTCTCGGCCGCAGCGAGGTCAATCTCACTATTTCTATCTCGCAGAGCATCCCAATCCGGCAGAACGATGCCGTGTACCCGCAATCGCGCAATGCCGCCGTCAGGATAGATCTTAAACCGGAGGTGCGTAATGCGGTCACCCGATCTTACCTCAAACTTGTTTTGTGTATCCCCCTTGAGCTCGGAAAGCGGCAGGATCTCGTTCCAATCATTTTGCTCATTAAGTAGGACGTCAGGTTCAGGGCGTCCTTCGATAGAGCATCCTTCAATAGAGCAATGCGACGGATAATTTCCTCGGAAAAATGCCGTATCGACGACAACCCCCTCGACCCTTCCGGGCAGGCCCAGCCGTATGATGCACCAGTCACACTTCTCGTCCAACCGCGGCGAACGCCGGCGACACGTTTCCCACCCATCCATCCACTTCCCGCGATCGGTGTATTCTCCTTCTTTCCAGATCGGGGCCGCGGGCTTGATCAGATTTTCCTTCGGAGCAAAGAAATCGTCGTTGGCAATAAGCACGGTACCGCCAAGTTTCTCAGAAGCAAGATCGATCAGATCGGTAAAATCCATATAATTTTATACGCTCCCCACTATCAGCGATCCGAGATTCTCTGGGCCATCGCCTAACACCCTTTCACCACGCACAAAGGTCGCATCGATCTTACCAAAAAGCCGCATCCCCTCGTACGGCGTCAGTTTATGACGGTGTTCGATGATAGCGCGGTCGACCACAAAATCTTCATCCGGATCCCAAATGACAAGATCCGCGTCATAACCCGCGGCAAGCTTCCCTTTTCTCGAGTCCAGGCCCGCCAGCTTAGCCGGCGACGCCGACAATAGCCGCGTGAGATCGGCGACATCAAAGCCGCGTTTCCTAAGGTTCGTCCACATCACTGGCAATCCAAACTGCAGCGCCGAAATGCCGCCCCAAGCTTGCATAAAATCTCCGGAGTCCTGCAGTTTCAAAGCCGGCGTGCATGGCGAATGATCTGAGACGATCATGTCGAGGGTACCGTTCGCGATCGCGTCCCAAAGCTTTTCACGGTTTTCCGTCTCGCGGACCGGGGGACAGCATTTATAATGAGTCGCCCCGTCCGGGATCTCTTCGGCAGCGAATGTCAGGTAATGCGGACACGTCTCGACAGTGACTAGCAGGCCCTCAGCCTTTGCATCCCGGATCATCGGCAGAGCCTCGGCTGACGAAAGGTGCACGATGTGGACGCGGCATCCGGTCTCACGGCAGAGGCGGATCATCATCGCGATCGCCTCGTTCTCGGCCTCGGAAGGGCGCGAGCTAAGGAAGGTCTGGTACGAGGCCGGATCGCTTGAGGCCAGCGCCTCGGCGGCATCATCGATGGGCCCCTGCAACTCGGCGTGGACTAGGAGCACTGAACCAAGCCGAGCGATCTCCGGCATTGCTTTGCGAAGGTCCGACTCCGTGACGTGAGGAAATTCATCGACTCCGGAATGGATCAAAAAACACTTGAATCCCCGCACGCCTCGCTCGATCAGCAGGGCAAGCTCCGCTGTGTTCCCCGGCACAACACCTCCCCAAAATGCGACGTCGACAGAACACTTTCCCTCTGCCGCAGCAAGTTTTTCTTCAAAACCCGCGAGCGTCGTCGTGGGCGGAATACTGTTAAGCGGCATGTCAACGATCGTTGTTACGCCGCCGGACGCAGCCGCCTTGGTGGCCGTTTCAAAACCTTCCCATTCTGTCCGGCCGGGCTCGTTGACGTGTACGTGCGCATCCACGAGTCCGGGCATTACGACGAAGTGGCCGGCGTCGTATAGATCGGAGCCCATTGGCACGGCATCCCATTCGCTGACAGCCGCGATCCGGCCGTCTCTTATATGAATGGACGCGGGCCCGGTCAACTCGTCGATTAAGACACGAGTGCTTCGTATGATCTTTTCCATTTCGTCACTTCCGAGCCAGGCGCGGAAGGAGCAGAAACCTCTGGACACCTTGCAAGGAAATTAATGAAGTTTAGATCAACTCCACACGGGAACGCGACCCGTCAGAGCCGAAGAGGCGCGTCTCGATGCCAGGGCGGCCTAAATCGGATCAAATTTGCCGAACTTCTGGTGGGATTGAGCAGCATACGAGACAACATAACGATGAATCGATTACCGGACCAACCCTCGATGCGCCGGATTAGGTACTTATCGAGAATATCCTCCGCGATCAACATCGCGATTCCGCCAGTCGGTGTGATTACTATGTCAACGTAAGTCTGCTTTCCATCAAGACCTACGTTCCCGATCGAGGCCTGGCTGATCGGTCCTATTTCAAATTGCGTGCTCCAAGCAGCGGCCCATGCAAATGCCTTCATACGGCTTTTCCAGTATTCTCGCGAGCTGCCGAAAGTCTGGTTCATTCCGCGAGGATCATTTTGCACGTGGATAAATCCCGTCAGGGACCCCTGCATCGGATGAGCGATATAGTTCGTAAAGAATCTCCCGCCGTCTCCCCAACCGCTTAATGACTTGACCGACCGTGCATAGTCTTTTAAGAACGGCCCCTTCAAAGACTCGCGTGTCTTGGGCTGCGTCATCGCATATCCGTGCTGAACTCCCAAAAACAACAGTGATTGTCGAATGGCCGGGCCCCACCGAAATCCGGTACTTATGGGATAACTGACGGGGTCCCCATCGTCGGCCGGGACGTTGCCGGGATCGGATATTGGAAATGGTTGTTCGGCAGTCACCAACGGCTCAAACGATTTACGGTGGCTGTATTCTGTAGCCACAGGTGCTAGATCAGTTTCGGGGAAGGCGATTCTTTTTACCATCGTCACATTGTCCGGTAGCCACCCGATCCTGGCTTCTGATCGGGCACTGTCAGCCCGATTTTCGAATGTAACTTCGGAGTATAAGTTCAATGTTTCCGAAAGACCCTTCTGCACGGTAGACTCCTGTGCTGAAATGGTCAAATGACTGAAACCTATGAATATGACGCCGAAAAATACATAAAAGGTCCTCATCTAGCCCGTCGCTCTCCTTTTCTCTTGCTTTCCGTGGAAGACTAATTTGATTTACGCATAAAATTAAGAACGTCACTGTACGCCTCCATTCATTCAATGTTCCAGCTATAGGTTTCGTCCGTTTGTCATCACGGATGAACGCAACGATAATAATCTCGCTATGGACCTCCCGAGAGCCAGCGGAATACTCCTCCATCCAACATCGCTCCCGGGCCGTTTCGGCATCGGGGATATCGGGGCTTCGGCATTTGATTTTGTCGATTTTCTTTCGGCATCCGGGCAAACCTACTGGCAGATGCTGCCGCTTGGGCCCACCGGCCCCGGTAACTCACCTTATTCGACCTTTTCCGCATTCGCAGGGAACACGCTTCTTATATCGCCCGAAACTCTTATGGAGCGAGGACTTTTGCCTGACTCAGTGATCGCCCGATCTCCTTCATTTCCCGATGATCACGTTGACTACGGTCAGGTTTACGAATGGAAAACGCAGATTTTAAAACTTGCTTTCGAAAACTTTCGCTCTACGCCGAACAACGCGCTGGCCGAAGCTTTCCATGAATTCTGCCGTCATAATTCGTGGTGGCTCGATGATTACGCGGCCTATCGGGCGATCAAATCTGCTCAGGGGAATAAGCCGTGGTTCGAATGGGCCGAACCGCTGCGCCTCCGGGATCCGGATGCACTGGAAAGGGCCGTTTCTCAGCTTTATCGCGAGATCGACGCCGAACGATTCTACCAATTCCTATTTTTCAATGGGTGGGCCAGCCTCAAACGCTACGCTAATGACCGCAGAGTTTCGATCATTGGTGACATCCCGATCTTTGTCGCGCTTGATTCTGCCGACGTGTGGTGCAATCAGGAAAAATTCAAATTGAACCCAGACGGAACGCCGAAGGTCGTTTCGGGGGTACCGCCCGATTATTTCTCAAAGACCGGCCAGCTGTGGGGTAATCCGATCTACGACTGGGAAGCCATGCGCATCGATGATTTTAGCTGGTGGACCGCCCGAATTGCTTTCGCACTCAGGACCGCGGATATCGTAAGGCTCGACCACTTTATCGGCTTTGTACGAAACTGGGAGGTGCCAGGCGGTGACAAGACGGCCGAAAATGGAACGTGGGCGAGAGTGCCTGGCACGGAACTTTTCGAAACGCTTCTTCGGAGGCTCGGCCCCCTCCCCGTCATTGCCGAAGACCTGGGATCGATGACCCCTGAGGTCGAATCGCTGAGGGACCGGTTCGAAATGCCGGGTATGCGGATCCTGCAATATGCATTCGGGGGCGACGCCCAAAATCGCGACTTGCCGCATAACTACATTAAAAACACCGTCGCCTATACCGGAACTCACGACAATGACACAACAGCAGGCTGGTACAGAAAGGCGACAAGACACGAGCGAGCCTACTGCCGTAAATATTTAAATGCGAACGGCCGTCAGATCTATCGCGACATGGTCCGTGCGGCGTACTCGTCGGTCGCTGACACTGCCATCGTTCCTATGCAGGACATCCTCGGTCTCGGAAGTTCTGCTCGAATGAATACCCCCGCAACTAGCGATGGTAATTGGCAGTGGCGGCTGCCTGCGGATCAGCTGATCGGAGAAGTTTCTAGCTGGCTCAGAGAGATGACCGCGACCTACGGCCGTTTGCGAGAATGACCAAATAACAGCGGGCAAGCCCGCTTCTGAACTGGCGGTTTAATTTTATTGGGCCCGTTTAGCGGCGGGCTTGCCCGCCAATCTCATCAACAATGACCGAAATTGACTTGATATAGCATTTCGCGTAAAACTTTTAGGAGTTTTCGGATCAGCATTCAGCTTTACAAAAGGTTAATTCGCGTTTTTATGGCTTCTAATCTGGTTTCTATTCAGCCGCGTGGATTTGGACAGACGATGCGGAAGGACCGCTGGTGGGTCACGCCCCTGCTGACCTTTCTCGGCCTCGGAGCATTTGTCGTTTATTCGACATGGGCCGCATTTCAGGGCGAGCATTACTGGGTTCAGGGCACGGGCTACCTCTCACCGATGTATTCGCCGGTTTTGTTTGATTCGTGGCGTGTGGCCCCGGCCGCTTCCGGGCATTCATGGTTTGGGCCATGGCCGGCATGGATGCCGCAGTCGATGATTTTTCCGCTGACACCTGCATTCCTGATCCTGTGGGCTCCCGGCGGATTCCGATTCACGTGCTATTACTATCGCGGAGCGTATTACAAATCGTTTTGGGCCGATCCTATCGCTTGCTCAGTCGGTGAACCGAGACATAACTATCGCGGCGAGCGCAAGCTTCCCCTCATCCTGCAGAATGTTCACAGATATTTCCTCTATCTGGCACTGGTTTTTATCGTGATCCTTTCTTACGATGCGATAGCTGCTACGCAATTCGCCGACGGTTTCGGAGTCGGGGTCGGAACGCTTGTGCTGACGATGAATGTCATTCTGCTCGCGGGTTATACCTTCGGCTGCCATAGTCTTCGGCATCTGGTGGGCGGCGGCTGTGACACACTGTCCAACAAACCAGTTCGCCACGCTGCCTGGCGTTGGGTCGGCTCTCTCAACCGCCGCCACATGCTGTTTGCCTGGCTAAGCCTGTTCTGGGTCGGGTTCTCTGATTTTTATGTGCGGATGGTGTCGATGGGGATTTGGTCCGACTGGAGGATCTTCTGATGCAGTTTAAGGACCATCTCATCGAGCTGTTTAAATTCAATGACAAGACTAATAAGAGGCTCTTCAGGAAGATCGGCCAGCTTGACGACCCGGAGGAATGCGTTAAATTCGCGAGCCATCTGATCAATTGCCAGTACAAATGGATGGCGCGGATCGTTGAAGGCGAGCGGGCGAACGAGATGAGCTGGTGGGAACCGCTTTATTCTTTGGACCAGTTGGAAGAGGAATGGGAGAAAAGTCTTAATCCCTGGCTCGATTTTATTGATTCCAGAACAGATAAGGATCTCGAGACAGAACGCGAGTTTTTGGGCTTCGACGGCGGAGATTGGGCTGCAACTCCAAGAGACATCGCCCTGCAATTGAATTTTCACTCGATACATCACCGTGCCCAGATCCAAGCGATCATCCGGGCGCAGGGCATAGAACCAGATTTCGTCGACTACATCGGCACAAAGGCTCGAAAGCTGTCCATTAATGACTGACTACACAACATACGAACACGACGTTCTTGTTATAGGTGCCGGTGGCGCAGGGTTGCGTGCAGCGATCGAAGCGTCGGCCGCGGGCGTTAGCGTCGGCCTCGTCTGCAAATCGCTGCTTGGAAAGGCGCATACCGTGATGGCCGAGGGCGGAATGGCCGCGGCGATGGCGAATGTCGACGACCGCGATAACTGGAAAGTCCATTTCTCCGACACGATGCGCGGCGGCCAGTACATCAACAACTGGCGGATGGCCGAGCTGCACGCAAGAGAAGCCCCGGAACGCGTCCGCGAGCTTGAAGCATGGGGAGCAGTCTTTGATCGGACAAAGGACGGCAAGATACTCCAGCGTAACTTCGGCGGCCACCGTTACCCGCGTCTTGCTCACGTCGGCGATCGCACAGGCCTGGAACTCATCCGTACGCTCCAGGATCACGGCATTCATCAGGGCATTCAGGTCTATATGGAGGTCACTGTTGTATCGCTGCTAAAGGACGACGACCGCGTGATCGGCTGCCTCGCGTATGAACGTGAGCACGGACGTTTTCGCATTTTCAAAGCGAAGGCGGTTGTTCTCGCCACCGGCGGCGTCGGCCGCGCATATAAGATCACATCGAACAGCTGGGAAGGCACGGGTGACGGCCACACGCTGGCCTACGATGCCGGTGCCGAGCTGATCGACATGGAATTCATCCAGTTCCACCCGACAGGGATGGTCTGGCCGCCGAGCGTCCGCGGGATTCTGGTGACTGAGGGCGTTCGCGGCGAGGGCGGTATACTAACGAACAGCGAAGGCAAGCGGTTCATGTTTGACGATATTCCCGACAACTATAAAGACCAGACCGCCGACAATGAAGAGGAAGGATGGCGATACGTAACGGGCGACAAAGACGCCCGACGCCCGCCCGAGCTTTTGACCCGCGATCACGTTGCCCGCTGCATAGTCCGTGAGGTCAAGGCCGGCCGAGGTTCACCGCACGGCGGCGTGTTTCTCGACATCGCGTGGATCAAGGAAAAGATCTCGAACGCACCTGAGCATATTAAGAAAAAGCTGCCGTCGATGTACCACCAGTTCAAACAGCTCGCAAATCTCGACATTACGACCACGCCGATGGAGGTCGGGCCGACGACCCATTACATCATGGGCGGCATCCGCGTCGATGCGGACACGCAGGCGTCGACGGTGCCGGGCCTATTTGCGGCGGGCGAGTGCGCCGCGGGCATCAACGGTGCAAACCGGCTAGGCGGCAACTCGCTCTCGGACCTGATAGTGTTCGGCAAACGTGCGGGCGAATACGCTGCCGTTTTTGCAAAAGAGAACGGGCACGGGTCGGTCGATCACGAGGCGATAGAAAGAACAACCCGAACTGCCCTCAAGCCTTTCGAACGCGACGGCGGCGAGAATCCGTTCGCTATCCAGAACGACCTACAGGAAATGATGCAGGACCTCGTCGGCATCGTCCGCACCGAGGACGAGATGAAGCGGGCGCTGGATGGACTAAAACAGCTTAAGGAGCGATCGGCGAGAACATTTGTGCCCGGAAATATCGACTTCAATCCAGGCTGGCATACAGCTCTCGATCTGCATAACCTGCTGACGGTCTCCGAGGCCATCACGCGCTCCGCTATCGAACGCCGCGAGAGCCGTGGGGGGCAATACCGTGACGATTTCCCGGCGAAAGATCCGGAATTCGCGAAATTCAATTTCTCGCTCAAAAAAGATGCCGATAGGCAGATGCAGATATCACGTGTGCCGATACCCGAAATGCCTGAGGGGCTGAAGGAGATCATTGAGGAAATGGGATAGTGTCTTGTTTCGTGCTATTTCGTGTGATTAGTGGTTCCAATTCTGATGGCGGAACTCATTTTAAAGGAGGAGGTTTATGCAATTGCTGGTGCCGCGATGGAAGTTTATTACGTTCTCGGCACAGGGTTTCTGGAGCCAGTTTATCAAGAAGCTCTCGCAATCGAGTTTTCACGGAGAGGCGTGCCGTTTGTACGAGAGAAGACTCTGAATATGTTTTACAAGGACGTTAAGTTGGAAAAAAGATATTGCGCGGATTTCGTTTGCTACGATCAGATCATTGTAGAGCTGAAAGCGATGTTTCGTTTGACCAACATCGAAGAGTCCCAGCTAATAAACTATATGAGGGTCACCAACCTGCATGTGGGTGCGCTAATTAACTTTGGAAGTCGGCCGAAGCTTGAATGGAAGCGATACGTTATCTAAGAAGAAACCACTAAACACACGAAACAGCACGAAAAGAAGTAGCGAGATCCTTAAGAACAAACAATGAAAAAAGCCACATTCAGCATACGACGAGGCGGCCGTGATGGCGGGGAGTTGGTTAATTACCAGACTGAGGTGACCGAGGGTATGGTCGTGCTCGATGCGGTCCATCAGATCCAGTCCGAATCTGCTCCGGACCTTGCCTGCCGCTGGAACTGCAAGGCCGGTAAATGCGGCTCGTGTTCCGCCGAGATCAACGGCAAACCGCAGCTGATGTGCATGACACGCCTCGACACTATCCCGATCGATGAGCCGGTCACGATCGAGCCGATGCGGGCATTTCCGCCGCTCAAAGACCTGATCACCGACGTCTCGTGGAACTACGAAGTTAAGAAACGCATCAGAAAATTCAAACCGCGGAAACCTGACGCGCCTGACGGAACATGGCGAATGCAGCAATCGGACGTCGACCGCGTGCAGGAATTTCGCAAATGCATCGAGTGCTTTCTTTGCCAGGATGTTTGTCATGTGCTTCGTGATCATGAAAAGCACGCGGAATTCATTGGACCGCGTTTTCTCGTATACGCGGCTGCTCTCGAGATGCACCCGCTCGATACTGAAAATCGAACCGAGGAGCTAAAGGACGAATTCGGTATCGGATACTGCAACATCACAAAATGCTGCACAAAAGTGTGTCCCGAACACATAACCATCACGGATAATGCTATTATTCCGCTCAAGGAGCGCGTCGTCGATGAGCACTACGACCCGCTTAGGAAATTGGTGAAGCTTTTTAGGAAGAAATAGAAATGTTCGAACTAAAACCCTTGTCGCCCGAGGCAGTTCCCGCCGCCCTGGAAAAGGCGAACCGATATCGGCTGCTCAACGAGCCAGGTGCCGCTGAGAGCATCTATCTCGATATCCTCGCTATCGAGCCGGATAACCAGGAAGCCCTGATAAATATCGTTCTTGCTATGAGCGATCGATTTGGTAAGGACTACGCGATCGGCGACGCCCGCATAACTGAATACCTGACACGGATCAGCGGCGATTACGAACGCACTTATTACAGCGGCATCATGTATGAGCGCCGGGGAAAGGCTACCCTTGCAAAAGGCGGTGTAGGTGCCTATGAGCTTTTCCGGCAGGCTATGGATTGCTTCGAAACGGCCGAATCGATGCGACCGGCGGGTAATGACAACTCGATCCTTAGATGGAATGGCTGTGCCCGCATTATTTCACGCAATAATCTTCGGCCGAGGAATATGCCGCACGATTTTCTCGAATAGTATGCTGCGTAACTTGCGGCGTCGACAAAAGAAAGTAGGATTACGACGCCTTCAGTATAAATTTCTAGCCCGAGCCTCGCTTGGGCTATTATTTTGAATATGGAACAAGAAAGGATACGTCCCGGTATTGAAGTTTTATTGAGCGACCGATCGGACCTTCTGCGCGGCGTTAGGATCGGCTTGGTTTGCAACCAGGCATCGGTACTGCCGGATCTGCGCCATGTCGCTGATGCCTTCCACGAGCATTCCGATATCAACCTGACCACGCTATTTGGCCCGCAGCACGGCATTCGCGGCGATGTTCAGGACAATATGATCGAGACCGGGCACGCGGTCGATTCGCACACCGGGCTATGGATATATTCGCTCTACAGCGAAACGCGCGAGCCGACTGAGGAGATGCTCGAGAATGTCGACACGATCGTCTTTGACCTGCAGGATGTCGGCTGCCGGATCTACACCTTCGTTTATACGATGGCCAACTGTATGCGGGCCGCAAAAAAATACGGCAAGCGCGTCATCGTCTGTGACCGGCCAAACCCGATCGGAGGTATGCATGTCGAGGGGAATGTCACCGAAACAGAATTTACCTCATTTGTTGGCCAATTCGAGATTCCGACACGGCATGGAATGACAACCGGCGAGCTGGCTAAGATGTTCAACGAACATTTTGGCATCGGATGCGATTTGGAAGTGATTCCGATGGACGGCTGGCGACGCGAAATGTGGTTCGAAGACACGGGTCTTCCTTTCGTGATGCCATCGCCGAACATCCCAACTGTCGACACTTGCGTTGTTTTTCCCGCGACCGTTCATATCGAAGGCACCGAGCTAAGCGAAGGCCGAGGGACAACAAAGCCGTTTGAACTTAACGGTGCCCCATTCATCGATCCCTGGAAATGGGCTGCGGAACTCGACCACTATAATTTTCCGGGCGTCGTTTTACGGCGGTGCTTCTTCCGCCCGACATTCCAAAAGTGGGCCGATCAAACGTGTGGCGGCATCCAGATCCACGTCACCGACCGCGAGACCTTCCGCCCCGTCATCCTCGGCATCGCCATGGTCAAAACCGCATACGATCTTTACCCCGAGCATTTCCGATGGAAACAGGATGATTACGAATACGAATTCGGCAAGAACCCATTCGACGTCGTGAGCGGTACGGACAAGATCCGCAACGCGATCGAAGCGGGCGTATCGCTCAAAGTCATAGAGACAACGTGGAAGGAAAGTTTGAACGATTTCTCGCGGTTGAGAGAATCCTACCTGCTCTATTGATCTTCATTCGTGACTAAAAACACACTCGCTACCGCTCGTGTTTCTGCCTTAACGCCTTCAGAACCCTTTCACCTCTCGGCGACAGCCGATATCCGGGTCGCAGGGATTCGGTCAATCCCAGTGCTTTGAGTTTGCGGACCCAGGGCTTGAAATGCGGGATGTCGAGGCCGATCGATGCGGCGAGTTTCGCGGCGTGAGTGTTTGGCCGGTCGTGAATCATCTGCAGGTAAAGCTGCGTCCAATTTCCCCGCTGGCTGCCTGCATCGAGCTTTTGCAGCTTTGCGATGATCTCGGCCAGTTCCTTTTCACTGAGGTCCGCTTGTTGCCGAAGCGCTTTACGCGGATCTTCGCCCACGTAGTGAAGTTTGATCCGGTAGATCGCCGTCTCCTCTGTGCGTTCGAGCAGGTGATCGATCAGTTCCTGCCTTGAGGCGTAACCTGCGTCGCGAGCGTCGTTTTCGGTTATCTCATCCTCGGTTACAACCTCGACCGCATCGATGCCGAGCACACCGAGCTTTGTCATCTGCGTGCCGCCCGGCTTGACCGTCGCGCGTTTCCAGACGCGGAAAACCTTGGATACGCGCCCGGCGATAATTTCTTCGATGAGTTTGGATTTAAGCAGCATTTAAGTTTGTGCCGGTGTTCTTCTAGCCTCCGCTCACGGCATTAAAGATGTGGATCTCGCCTTCATTTAGCTTTGTAGCCAGGCCGTCGGAACGTTTTACATCATGTCCATCAGCAAAAATATTGACGTGCTGTCGTATCTCGCCCTGTTCGTCCAGCACACGCTCGCGCAATCCTGGATGCCACCGCCAAAGTTCATCGAGTGCATCGTCAAGTTTTGAGTGAGCCTCCGATAAGGGGATCTCGAGTACACCGCCTGTGAGCGATTTGAGATGGCCAGAAATATGAACCGTCACAGCCATAAGAATTAACCACCAAACGTCACGAAAACACACGAATCTAAGATCTTTATTTTGTGGATTTTCGTGTCCTTTCGTGGTTCGGCTTTTACAATTTGTACGCTTTTACACAACAAATTTCGGGCAACGAACCCTGGATCATCTCCCACGAATCGCCGTCGTCTGTCGATCCAAAAAGCTTGCCGTTCTTTGTGCCGAAATAAACTTCATTCCCGACCGAATGCATAGAATCCCGCAGAATGACCTCGTAGGCGTTCTCCTGCGGCAGGCCGTTGGTCAGCGGCTCCCAGGTATCGCCCTCGTCGCGGGTACGATAAACTCGCAGCTTGCCATCGCATGTATATCGAACAGCATCGGCCTGCAGCGGCACGATGAATGCGGACCCGCTGTCGGTGACCGTCAGGCCGAACCCGAAGTTTGAAGGCAATCCGCTCTCGATCTCTTCCCATGTCGATGCGCCGTCGCGGCTGCGGTAGACGCCGTGATGGTTTTGCAGGAAGAATGTGTCCTTCTCTCCGGGATGCCGGGCGATCTTATGTACGCACTGGCCGAACTCAGGATACGGATCCGGCAGGAAATACGCTTTGACGCCTTTGTTCGAGACCTGCCAGTTTTCACCGCCGTCCGAAGACTGGTAAACGCCACCGGTCGAAATCGCGATCTTGATGTCGTTCGGGTTGTCCGTGTCGGTAACGATCGTGTGCAGGCAAAGGCCGCCGAATCCGGGGGTCCACTCCGCGCAGTGCGGATGATTCCAAAGACCGCGGTTGAGTTCCCATCTCTCGCCCGCATCTTTCGATTCGAATAATGCAGCGGGAGCCACCCCGACATATAGCGACTCGTCATCGCCTGCGGCCGCTATCTGCCAGATATTTTCGAGCGACTTTTCTGTGTCCTCGGGCATCTTGATCCGGCGCTCCTCGGGCTCATCCCAAGTTTTGCCCATATCAGCGCTTTTGCAGAGTTCGGCCCCGAAATGCCAGCTTACCGGCCCGGCCCACATAACGTTACGCCCGCCGCGGTCATCGAAGAACGCCGAGTAAACCGCGCGTCCCGGAAAATGCGGCCCTTCCATAGACCATCCGCTTCCCCCGCCATTTTTAAGCACAAAAAGGCCTTTTGCAGTTCCGACCAGCAGCATTGTTTCTGCCATAATTAAGTACCTCTACGAATTAATGACATTCTTGATTTCGATATTTCGATTGCGAAGGTCGATGCCGCCCTCGAGGATAGATTTAAGATTTGAAAGATAGAAAGTCCAGCCCTCACCGTCCCCGATATACGTCGAGCGATCAGGATCGTCCGGAATGCCGCTCTGCGTCAGCTCGACGACCGTTTCGCTGCCCTCCTCAAGTATCGAGACGGTAACGAGACAATCTTTTGTAAACGTAAAGGCGAATTTATCGAGTCCGTTTGCCTCGGTGACCAGACCGCTCTCATTCACGTCGTCGAGATATCCGTGCCATCGCCAGAGATACCCGTCTCCAGCCGCAACCTCAAGATCGCGATTTTTGGGTTTGCCGTCAAAGCCAACGTATTCGGCCGATCGCAGGAACCATCGCTCGATCTGCGAGGGAATTGCCCACGCCTCATAGATCGAACGCATAGGGTAATTCACCGTGATCCGACGGGTAAATGTGCTCCAATCGCGCGCCATCCTAGCATCCTAAAACCAGTTGCTTTTTCCTTTTCCGCCAAAGATATTGCCTAACACGCCGCGGACTATCGAGTTTCCAATTTGACGGCCGATCGACGAGCTTGCCGAGCGCGCGACGCTTTTGGTGATCGACTCAGCAAGTGTATCGGTTCGTCGAGCCCCGCCGGCTGCCCGAGCTGCTGCCCTGGCTTCCTGCTCCGCTTTCTTCTCTTCCTGAGCGATGCGTTTCGCTTCGAGTTCAGCCAACTTCGCGGCTTCCTCGGTTGCCTTTATCTCGGCCTCTTCCGCCATACGTGCCTCCGCGCTCGCCGAGAGGATCTCGTAAGCTGATTCGCGGTCAAGCGGCGTGTCATATATGCCCGCGACTATCGAGCCGTTGATCATTTGCTGCCGCTGTTCCGGTGTGATCGGCCCGATCTGGCTCCCGGGCGGGACAATGAAAGCCCGATCAACCATTGTCGGCACCCCTTTTTCATCCAGCGTCGAGATAAGCGCCTCGCCGACCCCTAGCTCGGAAATGGACTTTTCAGTATCAAGATTCGGATTCTCACGAAAGCTTTTAGCGGCGATCTTCACCGCCTCCTGCTCCTTTGGCGTATAGGCGCGCAGAGCGTGCTGAACTCGATTTCCGAGCTGGGCGAGAACTTTATCGGGGATGTCCGCCGGGCTCTGAGTGACAAAATAGACGCCGACGCCTTTCGAGCGAATAAGCCGCACGACCTGTTCGATCTTTTCGACCAAGGCCCGCGGTGCATCGCTGAAAAGCAGATGTGCCTCGTCAAAAATGAAAACGAGCTTCGGCTTATCCAGGTCGCCAGCCTCGGGCAGCATCTCAAAAAGCTCGGAGAGCAGCCATAGCAGAAAGGTCGAATACAGCTTCGGCGAATTGATCAGCTCATCCGCGGCGAGGATATTGATGACGCCCCGGCCGCCGAGCGTTTGGATAAAATCCTCGAGCCGAACGGCGGGCTCACCGAAGAAATCATGCCCGCCCTGCTGTTCGAGCTGGAGCAGTCCGCGCTGGATCGAGCCGATCGATGCCTTTGAAACGTTGCCGTATTTTACGGTGTATTCCGAGGCATTCTCGCTGACGTGGACCAGCATCTGCTGAAGGTCCTTGAGGTCCAAGAGCAGCATCCCCTGCTCGTCGGCGACCTTGAAGGTCAGGGCCAGCACGCCCTCCTGTGTTTCATTCAGCTGCAGGATCCGCGACAGCAGCAGCGGCCCCATCTCGGAGATCGTCGCTCGAAGCGGATGGCCCTCTTTACCAAATACATCCCAGAAGGTTACAGGGCTGCCCTCGAACGTCGTGTTCTCGATCCCCAGCATCTGAAGTCTTTCCAGTATCTTCGGGTGTGTGCCGCCGGCCTGGCTGATGCCGCTCAGATCGCCCTTGATGTCCGATACAAAGACCGGCACGCCCCGTTGGCTAAATCCCTCGGCCAGCTTTTGCAGCGTCACGGTCTTGCCCGTGCCGGTCGCCCCGGTTATCACACCATGACGGTTGGCCATGTTCAGCAGCAGATGAAATTCGTTGGCGTTGTTCTTACCAACTAAAATGGGTTCTGTCATAGAGATTTATTTGACTAACACTTTTCGTACTTCCAATTTCTCTTCTTGCCTTCGGCCAGCCATTCGATCGTGGTCGCCAGGCGTTTTTCACGCGTGGGTTCGGTTTTTGCCTCGGTGATCCACTCGACATATTCCTTTTTGCAGCTATAGGGAAACGCGTTGAAGGTCTCGGCCGCCTTCTCATTTTGCGCAAGGGCCTCATTAAGAACATCGGGCACAACCAAGTCCTTTTTCTCAGCCGGAGGAGATTTCTTTACCTTGATCCCGAGATCGTTGAGCCGCATTGCTTCGGCGATCAGCTTCTTGATCGTTCGGTCATCGGGCAGATCGTCAAGCGACTTTATCTTGCCAAAGCTGCCCATCGCGTTTTTCTCAGGAAAATTGGCCCCCTCGATCAGCGACTGTTTCCAAAATCCAAATGCGCAGTGCTCTTTAAAAGACGCCATGTGGCACAGCATGTCGCCCTTGTAGGTGAAATGCGGAAAGCTCCATTTCCATGTTTCCTCGACATCGGGGCAAGCCTCGTGAACGAGATTGCGGACGTGGTTAAGTATAGGCTTTGCAAAGTCTTTTGATTTTTCAATATACGCGTCAACGCGCGGATCCGTGGTCGGCATACGATCTCCTGATAATTGAATGCGGGTATTATATCCGATTTTCTTTTCTTATCACCAATTTCAGCCCTGACCATTTTTCGTCGACCGCGCACACTTTTATATCGACTAGCCCGAGCGGAAGTGCGGCCTCTCGGATCGTGTCCTCCGTTACCTCGGTCGGCAGCTTGGCGGCTTTTTTATACCAGGAGACCCAGATCGCCCCGTCCGCCCTGATCACATTTCGCAGGTCGGCAAGTCTTGAGAAAAGCTCGTCACGGCCGTTTGTGAAAAAGTGGATCATATCGGGCCGCCCGGCCGGTTTGTCGGCGATTATCTTGATGTCGTAGGGGTTGCCGAGCAGCTGAGAATAATTGTCCGGCGCACCCAAAGTAAGAACGGTAAACCCGCTCTTAATGCCAAGCTTTTCTGCTAACGGTGTGCCCGAATATCCTTTGTTCATTTTCTTAGTTATGTGTGTATAATCGGCGTATCTTACATTTCAAAAGCAAGCAGGTCAAAACTCGGAGGAGGTTCTTATGAAGTTTCAGCATTTGAGACGGCAGTTCGTCATTACGGTTCTTTTACTATCTTTACTCGTCTCGGGCACGATCGCCCAGAGCCCGCCGGCGGGCATTACCCGCGTGAGATCCATCGAGGGGATCACTGAATATCGCCTGCCCAACGGGCTCCAGGTTTTGCTTTTTCCCGACATGACCAAGCAGAACATCACGGTCAACATCGTATATCACGTCGGGTCGCGGCACGAGAGCTACGGCGAAACGGGTATGGCCCACCTGCTCGAGCATCTCGTATTTAAAGGCACACCGAAGCATCCAAACATTCCCCAGGAATTGACCGCGCACGGCGCAAGCCCCAACGGCACGACCTGGTACGACCGCACCAACTATTTCGAAACGTTCGCGGCGACGGACGAGAACCTGGATTGGGCGCTCGACCTTGAATCGGACCGGATGATCAATTCCTACATCGCCAAAAAGGACCTCGATAGCGAGTTCTCGGTCGTGCGCAACGAGATGGAGTCGGGCGAGAACAGCCCGGTTCGCGTTCTTTTCGATAAGATCACGGCGGCCGCGTACCAGTGGCATAACTACGGCAAGACAACGATCGGAGCGCGTTCGGATGTCGAGAACGTTAAGATCGAGAACCTCCAAGCCTTCTACCGCAAGTATTATCAGCCCGATAATGCCACCCTGATCGTGGCCGGAAAGATCGACGAGGCGAAGACGATCGACCTGATCAATAAGAAATTCGGCCCAATACCAAAGCCGACCCGCGTTATTGAGCCGCTGTGGACAACCGAGCCTCCGCAGGACGGCGAACGGCAGGTAACGATCCGGCGGGTCGGCGACGCACAATATGTCATGGCCGGTTATCACATTCCACCTGCCTCGCATCCTGATTTCCCCGCGGTCCTTGTGATGATGCAGGTTCTCGCGGATACGCCGTCGGGCCGACTCTATAAATCACTAGTTGAGTCGAAGAAGGCGACGCGAGTTTTCTTCACAACATACCAGAACAAGGAACCGAGCTACTCGATCTTTGCTGCCGAACTGCCCAAGAGCGGCGCCGTGGAAGCGGTCCGCGAGACAATGCTGGAAACTGTCGAGAGTTTTGCGGCTTCGCCTCCGCCGGTGGAAGAGGTAGAGCGGTTCAAGACCGCCGCGCTCAAGAACCTTGAGCTGGCCTTCAACGAACCGAATACGATCGCCCTGATGCTTACCGATTGGGTCGCTCGCGGCGACTGGCGACTGGTATTTCTCTACCGCGACCGCCTGAAAAAAGTGGCTCCGGAGGACGTTCAACGGGTAGCGAAGACCTATCTACTTCAATCGAACCGTACCGTCGGCATATTTATTCCCACCGACAAGCCGGTCCGAGCAGAAGTTCCAAAGCTCAGTGACAAAGAAATTCTGGCAATGGCGGACGAGGTTAAGGGCGGGGACGCCGTCGCCGCGGGTGAGGCGTTCGACCCAACCCCGACGAACATAGAATCGCGTACAAAACGGGGACAGATCGGGGGCTTAAAGACCGCTTTTATGCCAAAGGAGAATCGCGGGGATGCGGTCACGCTTCGGCTGAATCTGCGTATGGGTGATGAAAAGAGCCTGATGAATCGCACGCTCGCCGGGAGTTTTGCGGGACAAATGTTGATGCGCGGCACGGCGAAACGAACCCGCCAACAGATCAGGGATGAATTTGACCGCATTAAAGCGCAGGCCGGCGTGTTTGGCGGTGCGACAGGCACCGGAGCAACCATAACCACGACACGTGAAAACCTGGCCGCTGCCCTGCGGCTTGTTGCCGAGGTCCTTAAGGAACCGTCATTTCCACAGGAGGAATTCGACCGGCTCAAACAAGAAACGCTTACCTCGCTTGAAAATCAGCGAAGCGAGCCTACGATGATAGCGATCCGCTCCATGGGCGTCGCATTTAATCGCTACCCCAAAGGCCATGTGTTCTATTCGAGGTCACTTGATGAGGAGATCGCTGAGGTCAAAGCACTTACGCTCGACGACGTCAAGCGTTTCCATAAAGATTTTTACGGAGCTTCCTCGGGGGAACTGGCCGTTGTCGGAGACTTCGATCCCGCCGAGATCGGAAAGGTCGCGGCCGAGTTGTTTGCCGATTGGAAGTCGCCCGCCGCATACGTGCGTGTGCCTGCGCAGTATTTCGACGTTACACCGGTCAACCAAACGTTCGAAACGCCCGATAAGGCAAACGCCTTCTTTTTCGCTCGGTTGAATATCAAGATGCGTAATGACAATCCCGACTTTCCGGCATTCACACTCGGGAACTTTATGCTTGGGGGCGGCTTCCTGAATTCCCGTCTGGCGACGAGGATCCGTCAAAAGGAAGGCATCAGCTATGGAGTGGGTTCCGGCTTCGGAGCCAGCGCACTTGACGAAAGCGGGTCGTTCACCGGCAATGCGATCTACGCCCCGGAGAATGCGGCGAAGCTTGAGGCAGCCTTCAAGGAAGAGTTGACCAAGGTGATAACCGATGGCTTTACTGCGGAGGAAGTCGAGCAGGCAAAGAAAGGCTGGCTGCTCAATCAACAGCGCAACCGCGGAACGGACGCGAATATCGCCAACACCCTGCTGAGTTTTCTTTTCATCGACAGGACCTTTGCCTGGGAGGAAGAGGTTGATCGAAAGGTTGGAGCGCTCACCCCGGCCGAGATAAATGCTGCGATGAAGAAGTACCTCACTCCGGACAAGATCTCGATATTCAAGGCCGGAGATTTTGCCAAAGCAAAGGCTAAGGCTGCTGCGCCGATCCAGTAGCGGCAATAGCGGATTCGAGTGAGTAATCGAGGGAGTCGGTTCTAAACCGACTCCCCTTTTATCGCAACATCACTATGACCTGCCGTTCCCGAGGGCCGTCAAACTCGCACAAGTAGATGCCCTGCCACCGGCCCAGACTCAATTTGCCATTCTCGAATGGCACGGTCACGCTCGATCCGACGAGCGACGATTTTATGTGCGCATCGGAATTATGTTCGAAATGCTTGAAGTTGGGTTCGTATTGAGGTATCAGCCGTTTTAGAAACCCGAGCATGTCGCTCTTAACGTCCGGGTCGGCATTCTCGTTGATCGTTAGCCCGCAGGTCGTGTGCTGCGTAAACAGCACGCAGATTCCATCCTCTACTCCGCTCTCACTCAGTTGCCGTTCGACATCGCGGGTAATATCAACCATTTCTTCGCGTGCCGCCGATGCGATCGATAGTGCTTTCATAACGGAATTTTACCGCAGAGGCCGCGATACTAAGAACCGAAGCGGGAGCGGCCCCACCTCGCCCCGATCCAGGCCCGCCCACGCCGCCGCTTGTCAATTGCGGTCGAGTATTTGATAATCATTAGTTTTGAGATTCATGGGACTTTTTCAGTAGAACTAACTGTCCGCGTGTAACGATGCGGATATCGATCTAAGAACAAATATGAACGATTACGTAATTTATCTGGTGCCCGCTTTAGGAATCGTGGGACTGGTTGTGATGGCATTTAAGTCGGCCTGGGTGAGTAAGCAGGACGCCGGCGATGAGAACATGCAGGAGCTTGCGGGGCACATCGCCGCCGGGGCGATGGCCTTCCTGAAAGCCGAATGGAAGGTGCTCAGCATATTTGTTGTGATCACCGCTGCATTGTTGGCTTATTCAGGGACCATCCATGAGGTCCGCGGCCGAGAGATCCACTCTCACTGGATCATCAGTATCGCATTCATTATCGGTGCTGTATTTTCCGCGACGGCCGGATACATCGGAATGAAAGTCGCGACCAAAGCCAATGTCCGCACGACGCAGGCTGCACGCACGAGCCTGAAGCAGGCACTGAAGGTCTCTTTCACTGGCGGCACCGTGATGGGCCTCGGCGTTGCCGGCCTCGCGGTGCTGGGTTTGGGCGGATTGTTCATTGTATTCCTGGCAATGTTCGCTGATCTGGGCGTTAATCAGGTGCGGACCGCTATTGAGGTTTTAACCGGATTCTCTCTGGGAGCTGAATCGATCGCATTATTTGCACGTGTCGGCGGCGGTATCTATACCAAAGCAGCCGACGTCGGTGCCGACCTTGTAGGTAAGGTAGAAGCCGGAATTCCAGAGGACGACGTTCGTAATCCAGCGACGATCGCCGATAATGTAGGCGATAACGTGGGCGACGTGGCGGGTATGGGAGCCGATCTTTTCGGTTCGTACGTTGCGACTATCCTCGCATCGATGGTTCTCGGACAGGAAGTTGTTTCTAACGATGCCTTCGGCGGAATGGCTCCGATCCTTTTGCCGATGGTGATCTGCGGACTGGGCCTTATCTTCTCAATCGTAGGAACCCTTTTCGTCAGGATCAAGGACGACAAAGGAAACGTCCAAAATGCGCTGAATCTAGGTAACTGGTCCTCGATCGTGTTCACGGTGATCGCTGCGTTCTTTGCGGTGATGTGGCTTTTGCCTGACGGCCCGATCACGCTGCGAACAGCTACGTTTGATAAATGGGGCGTCTTTTACGCCATCGTAGTAGGCTCGATCGTCGGGGCAATAATGAGTATCTCGACCGAATACTACACCGCCATGGGCAAAAAGCCGGTCAACTCGATCGTCCAGCAATCTTCGACCGGCCACGCGACGAACATCATCGCCGGATTGGCCGTCGGTATGAAATCGACGGTTATCCCCATCATTACGCTCGCAGCGGGCATTATGACTTCCTATTATTTTGCCGGATTGTACGGTGTGGCAATCGCGGCGGCGGGGATGATGGCGACAACCGCGATGCAGCTCGCGATCGACGCATTCGGGCCGATCGCCGATAACGCAGGCGGCATTGCGGAAATGAGCCAACTGCCTCCCGACGTTCGCGAGCGCACGGACATTCTGGATGCGGTCGGAAATACGACGGCGGCTACCGGAAAGGGTTTTGCGATCGCATCGGCCGCGTTGACGGCATTGGCATTGTTCGCAGCTTTTGTCGGGATTGCAGGGATCGACCGGATCGATATTTACAAAGCGAACGTGCTTGGCGGCCTCTTTATCGGTGGAATGATCCCGTTCATTTTCTCGGCGCTTTGTATTCAGGCGGTTGGTAAGGCGGCGATGGATATGGTGAATGAGGTCAGACGCCAGTTTCGCGAGATTCCCGGCATCATGGACTACACGGCTAAACCGGAATATGAAAAATGCGTGGAAATATCAACCAAGGCATCGATCCGCGAAATGATGATGCCCGGTGCAATTGCTTTGCTTACACCGGTGATCGTCGGCTTTACGTTCGGCCCCGAAGTATTGGGCGGCTTGCTAGCCGGAGTAACGGTATGCGGCGTGCTAATGGGGATCTTCCAATCGAACGCCGGCGGTGCCTGGGACAATGCCAAAAAGTCGTTTGAAAAAGGTGTCGAGATCAACGGCGAGATGTATTACAAGGGGTCCGAGCCGCACAAGGCATCGGTCACCGGCGACACCGTCGGCGACCCGTTCAAGGACACCTCTGGCCCGTCGATGAACATCCTCATCAAGCTGATGTCCATCGTATCACTGGTAATTGCACCGTATATTTACGGTATCGGTCAGTAACAGCACAACGAGAAAAATTAGGCCACATAGGACTCACACATCCTATGTGGCCTATCGGCTATCACCGCATCATTTTTACAAACCTTTCAAATAAATACTCGGAATCATGTGGCCCCGGGGCGGATTCGGGATGATACTGAACGGAGAACACCGGAAGTGTTTTGTGACGCAGGCCTGCGACGGTTTGATCGTTGAGATTGATGTGGGTCACTTCGACTTCCGCGGGCAGGCTGTCGGCATCTACCGCAAATCCGTGATTATGTGCGGTGATCTCGATCTTGCCGGTGGTGAGGTCCTTAATGGGCTGGTTGCCGCCACGGTGGCCGAATTTCAGCTTGTAGGTCGAGCCGCCAAATGCCTCGCCGATCAGTTGGTGGCCGAGGCAGATGCCGAACATTGGAACGCTCGCTTCGGCAAGTTTGCGGATTTCGGCTACTACCGTTACCATCGCCGCGGGATCACCGGGCCCGTTTGAGAGGAATATTCCATCCGGCTTGAGAGCCATCACCTCGTCAGCAGGCGTGTCGCAGGGGACGACAGTCACGCGGCAGCCGAATTTGGCAAATTCCCTGAGACTGTTAGTCTTGACGCCGAAATCATAAGCGACGATGTGATACTTCTCAGTACCTTCGGGGGGATAATCGTAATCTTCATCAGCCGTTACCGCACTCGCCAATTCTCGATTGGCCATCTCAGGTGACGAGAGCACACGTTCTAAAAGAGCCTTAGCGTCAGGTTCTACAGTCGAAACCCCGGCCCGCATCGCCCCCTTGTCGCGAATGTGACGGACGAGTGCACGCGTGTCGATCTGCTCGATGCCGATGATGTCGTTAGCCTTAAGGTAATCCTGTAACGAGGCTGTAGAGCGAAAATTCGATGCTATACGGCTCGCCTCGCGTACGACAAGGCCCTCGACCCACGGCCGACGAGATTCGACATCCTCTTCGTTGACTCCGTAATTGCCGATGAGCGGGTATGTCATGCAAACGATCTGTCCGGCGTAGCTCGGATCGGTCAGGATCTCCTGATAACCGGACATTGAGGTATTAAAGACCATCTCGCCAAACGCCTCACCGTCGGCGCCAAAAGACGTACCCACAAAGGTACGCCCATCCTCGAGAACCAGAATCCCTTTTGTTCTATCCATTCATGCCATTTTACCGCAGAGACGCCAAGACGTTGAGGATCGAATTGAAAATAACCGGTCGGTGCGATGAAATCTCTTGTACCGCGGCGGGAAAGCTATTTTTCCTCAGCCCGTAGGTCTGAGTTATTGACGGGCGGTTCATTGCCGTATTCGCCGTGCTCGAGAAAGCCGATATTTGCGGGCTTCCAATAGCGGAAGAAGGCCTTACCGTAGATATATTTCTCAGGCACAAGGCCCCAGTAACGCGAATCGGACGAATTATCGCGGTTATCGCCCATCACAAAATAATGGTGGTCATCGACCTTCTTCGCCGGTGAACTCGGTAAGCTGCGGTTATATTCAACGTCGAGGTAATCCTCAGCGAGTTCGCTGCCGTTTACAAAAACTCTGCCATTCCGAATCTCGATAATCTCGCCCGGCAAGCCGATGACCCGCTTGACGTAGCTTTTGTCGGGATCGTTGGGAAACCAAAAAACGACAATGTCGCCGCGTTCGATATGGCCCCATCTGACACTCTGTATTCTGTAATAAACCAGCTTATTTACCAGCAGACGCTCACCGTCATGAAGCTGAGGCAGCATCGATGTACCTTCGACAACCACGGGCTGCACAAAAAATACGCCGAACAATATAAATACAACGATTATGAGAAAAATATCGCGGACCAGCTTGAACCCCTCGGTCCACAAACCCTGACGTGATTCGCGCTTTAGGCGAGTCACCTCGATGTCGCGGTCATCGGCGGGTGAGACGAATCCGAAGTCAGGCTGGTTTTTCTTACGAAATTCGAACATAATCGAGTATTTTAGACGCCTTAGGAACGTGGCAGGGTTGGCTGCCGCGATCCGTTTTAATCATCCGCTTTGGCGGCTCGCTTTGTCAAAACAAACTTTTTTATGAACGAAGACATCCGCCCCCTGTTTCCCGCCGCAAATTTCTATACGTATCTTAACAGCGCCGCGGTCTCGCCGATGCCGCTTACGGCGATCGACGCTGTAACTCACCAGCTTAACGACGTTGCTGCCCACGGCTCGGCCCATTATACCGAATGGATCGCCACGAAAAATCGGGCCCGTGATCTGATCGGTGAGATGCTCGGCGTGCGTGCCGTCCAGGTGGCGTTTACCCGAAATACGTCGGACGGTATCGCCACGATCGCAAATGGTCTCAATTGGAAAGCCGGTGACAACATAGTCAGTTTCGAACGCGAATTTCCGGCAAATTTTTACCCGTGGCGAAGGATCCGCGACGAATTCGGCGTCGAGCTGCGTCTCATTCCCGAACGGGACGGGCGTATTGATCTGGACGAAATGATCGGTCTGATCGATTCGAATACAAAGGTCGTGGCCCTCAGCGCTGTGCAATATGGGTCGGGCTTTCGCTCTGACCTCGAGCGTATCGGCCGAGCTGTACGCGCAGTCGGGGCACTATTTTGCGTCGATATTATTCAGGCCTTTGGGGCGATGCCGTTAGACCTTCCGGCTCAGTATGTCGACGCCGCGGCCGGTGCGAGTCATAAATGGCTGTGTGCCCCCGAGGGCTGTGGCATTCTCTATCTGTCGGACCGGGCCCGCGAACGGATAAAACCGACCCTGGTCGGGTGGATAAGTGTTGAAACTCCCTGGGATTTCGAGGATCGTGAACAACCGTTCCGCCCTACCGCCCTCGCATGGGAGAGCGGCACCGCCTGCTCATCTCTCTTTTATGGCCTCGAGCAGAGTCTGAAATTACTCCACGAAACCGGTATAGAAAATATCAGCCGTTACCTGGCTGATCTCACAGACGGGCTTTGCGACGCTCTGGCAGCCAGGAATTATGAAGTAGTGAGTTCTCGGCGTCCGGGTGAAAGTTCGGCAATCGTGTGCATAAAACACGAGGGTGGAATGACGAGCAGTGAGGTAGCGGCAAAATTAGAGGCTGAAAAGATCGTCGTCAGTCCACGTGGCGACCGAATACGAATAGCACCCCATTTTTATAATAATACGAGCGATATCGAGCGTCTCTTGGACGCCCTGCCGTAGTAAGATCATTCCTTTATCAGCGGAACCTGGACATCGGGCGTTAAACCGTCGAGGTTGAGCCGTGTCATGCCGCCGGCATCAGAATGGGTCGTCATCGCCGCGCGGCGGCGTACCCGGAGCCGGAAATAGATGATCCCGGTAATTATACCGGCCGAGACAGAGAAGCCCATTCCGATAAAGATCACCAACACGGTAGAGAGAAAAATGTCGCGCGTCGTCATCACAAAAGCCCGCTCCGCACTTATCCGAAACGGGTTGTCGCCGAGCCAGTGGATCGCTTTTTCGTACTTGACCTCGTCGAGCAGTGAGTTTGCAGCGTCCGTGTTTGGTGCGTCGAGAACCAGGGTGTTGTAATTTCCGATCCGGCGATAGACGATCGATCGATCGCCCATTTCCGCCAGCTTTTCCGTTAGGTTAAAACCCACCTCGGTCGCCACTTGCGGGGAGGCATATTCGACTATTACCAATATTCCCGACTCGTAAGGGGCGGAAACAGCCTCAGTTCCCGGAATAAACTCGAACGCATCGAGGATGGGCCTGTTGCCCAAAGCCGACTTTAACTGGTCGAGGCTCGTGACAAATGTGGTATTTCCTTTTTGCAGCTCCCAGTTAGGCAGGTGTTTGATCAGTACTGGGATACCATCGTCTTCGCCCACCTCCTGACTACTGTACGGTATCGAACCGACCTCCTGCGCTGTCGCCGTTAGACTGAATATTAGAAGTAAGACGGTCAGGACTAGTTTTTGAAAAAAAGGCAAATTCGGCATTCTGACGATCCGCGGAATAGAAATGGCACTGAATAAGATGTAAATATTAACATTTCCGCATTTGGATGCCGAAAAGGGCAGCCCACGCCGCTGCACCAAAACGTGTAGCATTTCGGGCAACCCCGCACGTTTTAGTTGTGAATCTGTTGTTTGATGTTTCACGAATAACCAAGTATGTCCGAGAAAACGAAACAAAGTCGTGTTTCTATCGTGATTTTATAACTGCCAAACTAATCGGCTATGTTTGGCACGCCAATTGAAAGGGTAATAAGCAGGGGGGAAATACAATGACAACTGAAACATTAAATTTTCCGGTTTTTCATAGCGAACAAGGGGTGCAGGCAGACGATGTCAGGTTTGCACAGGACAAGGCGATTGCGAACCGGGCTAAAGCGACCGACTTCGAGCTGGCACAGCTGGCGTCGAATGGTGACATGGGTTCCTTTGAAGAGGTTTATAAACGCCATCATCGCCGGGTCTACTCGATTTGCCTCAGGATGCTCCAAAACGCCTCAGAGGCTGAGGATCTGACGCAGGACGTCTTTATACAGCTTTATCGCAAGATCGGCAGCTTTCGTGGTGATTCGGCTTTCACGACGTGGCTCCACCGGATGACCGTAAATCAGGTACTGATGCACTTTCGCAAACGTACCGTAAAATTTGAAAAAACGACCGAAGAGGGCGATACGCCCGAACAGATCGTCTCTGGAACATCAAATCCCGAAAAGATGCGTATCGTCGACAAGATCGCTCTCGATAACGCGATCGAACAATTGCCGAATGGCTACAAGAACGTATTCGTTCTGCATGACGTCGAGGGCTTCGAGCACGAAGAAGTAGCCAGGATCCTGGGATGCTCGGTCGGAACATCGAAATCTCAGCTTCACAAGGCCAGGCTCAAGTTGCAGAAGCTTCTCAAGAAAAAAGCCAACCCACGTCTGATTGGTATAAGCACATAGGCAATCAGAAAATAGATGAGATCAAAAGAGGCTGTCGCAAAAGGCAGCCTTTTTTCATTTGCCTCCCCCTCCCGACGGACGAGATATTTGAAGCAGAAAAAGGTTGTTCCAAGGTAATCACATCGCCGCGGAGCTTGACCATAAATCGGCAATGGCGGGAGAATCACAGAATCGCTCGCCCGACACTCCTATTCTCATTCCTCATACCGTCGCCCATAAAATACCCATCGCCCATAAACGGCCGGCACAATATGGCGTAACATCCAGTGATACCCTGCATCCAACACAGTATGAAAAATCTCTTACTTACTCTCCTGATCGGATTTCTATTTTCCGTTAATCTTCACGCCCAGCAATATTTTACGGAGCTCAACGGATTTAAGCTCAGACAGTATCGCCAAGTACCGGCAAATGAATTTGATGAACCGGGCAGGACGGGCAAACATGAGAATGGCTGGGAATGGGATGCCTATGCGCTAGAGGATGACGGATCCGTATATATGGTTTTTGAATATGCGCCGGACGCTCCAGAGCTCATTTGGAGTATCCAGATGACCGGTACGGACCCATCGTACGATCTAGGTATTCTCGGACTGCGCCTGGGCATGACCGCTGCGGAAGTCCAGAGGCTGCTCGGCACCCCATCGAAGAAGGAGGATATCGCTGAGCACGGCACCAGATGGGAATTCAAGAAGTTCAATTTTTCGATCGAGATCAATCCGGCGGGCAAATTGTCGAGCGTCAAGCTTCGTGAAGATGTGGACCGGGAACCTAAAGCCGACCTTAAAAAACTTCCACGATATGACAGCGTGCTAAAGACATTAACTACGGGATCTAACAGCGAACTCGCAAAGATGCTTTCACCAGACATGGAACTCTACCGCGACGGCAAAACTCTTTATTTTCGCAGATCAATGAGAAACGAGATCGCTGGCGACAGCTCTAAGATCTTTGCGACGATACGCGAGCTCTCGCCGGAACTCAGGGCGGTTAACAGCAGAAATGCCTCTGAATATGACGAGAACATGCGTCTTACGCAGGGCCAGGACCCAAAGCACGTTATTAAATTCGCAAAAACCGCCAAGGTAAGAGAGCTTGTCTTCAAGACCGCGTGGGGACAATATCTGCTTTGGGAGTTTGACGCTGGTAGACCGGTTCGCGATGAGTTAGCCGTTTACACGCCGCGGACGCTGAAAGAATTGACGACCGTAATGCCTGACGCTCTCATTAAAAATCCAAATGTAGTACTCTACGACTCAAAGAAAAATCCCGATATTCGTTTATCATACGAGTCGTACACGTCACGGGTTAAAGTGATCTATACCGGCGCATCGCGAAAACTCGTTGACAGAAGGAAGGCTGTTATCGAATTGTGGCTGACCACTCTCGGCAAGTCAAAGGAGCTTCTCGACCTGTTCGAGACCGAGTATCTCTTTAAGGAAGACGGTGCAGAATACTGGCTGCCGGTTCAAGAAGCCGCCGCTGCTAAGCTCGCAAAGGACCTCAATAAAGGAGACTCCACAATGCTATTCGTGGCTTGGCTCGGCGGCCGTCACGAGCCAAAAGGGTTTGATAACGTGATAATCGTTAACGATATTCGGAAAGAATAAAAAAGAAGAGCGGCGACTGACGGTTTAAGCTTTTACGAAAATGAAGCAGTGCCTTCCGTATTTCCAGTAGGAAAAATCTCTTGCAAAGACGGCTCTCATCTCAAGTCTCGGTTGTCGAGGTTAGGGGGTAAAGATCGTCGTCTTATAAAACACAATACTTCGCTGGCGTACCGAAAACGCCCGATCGTCTATGACCTCAGATTTCCTTATGGACAACATGGGATATTGGGATGTATGATGTGCTGACTACAGCGCGGGTAATTTGTGTTTACTATATCCCACCGATTGTTTATACTGAGCGAGGTTTGCCGCGGGCTGCGAATATTTTGTGGCGGAAAGAGCAAACGTCAGAAGGATTTTACCGAAGACGGAAGTATTAACAAGATCGAGATATTTAACGGGTCTGAAGCACGATCTCTTAAAAAGAGATTTGGTGCTCCCCGAAATGGAAGGCACAAGCTTTCCGAATGAGAGATTCCTGCGTGAAGACAATTCAATACTTGTTTAGATGGAAGTCACTTCCAATTTCAAGCTATAAAACCAAAACGCACGTGATGCTCACCCTCGAGTTAAGGCCCTAGTCTCTCCACATTTTCCTTACAATCTGACGCCTCTCTTCGCCCTCGCATTACGGGCAATTCGAACCTAATTTGAGGAAGAATAATACTTTTGTATGGCAAAGGAAATGATCGTAAGCGTCAACGGACGCGAAAAGAAGATCGCCATTCTCGAGAATGGCAGAGTAACTGAATTTTATATAGAACGCGGCGAGGAAAACTCGGGCGTCGTGGGTAATGTTTACAAGGGCCGGGTGATGCGGGTGCTGCCCGGCATGCAATCGGCATTTGTCGACATAGGGCTCGAGCGTGATGCGTTTCTCTATGTATCCGACTTTTTCGACGAAGAAGAAGAGATCGAGCGGATTGTAATGGAAAAGGGCAAGAAAGGCTCGCCCGAAGACGCCAAACGCGAAGCCAATGAGCAGATCGAGCGTTCGCGCATTGAGCGTGAAAAGCAGATGGATTCGGCACAGGAGATCACTGAGCCGCTATCGGACACTTCGGAGGACGACGATGAATCCACGAACACGCCTTCGCGTCAGCCGGAACCCGAACAGGAAAAACCCCGACGCGGCCGCGGACGTGGCCGTCGCACAGAAACCGAAAGGGACATTAAGAAAAAAGATCCTGTCGAGCAGTCTGAGGACACGAACGAGGAAAGTCGTGACGACCGTGAGGACGAACGACAGCGTGAACCCCTTTTCGAAATCGAATACGACAGCTCATTTGAACGCATCAGCGATGATGAGGACACGGGCGAGATGTTCAAAGACGCTTACATGCAGGAGGCGATCGTTAATCAGGTCCGCGCAATAGAATTCGATATGGAAACGCTGGCTGAGGCCGAGGTTGGGTCTTTATTAGCCGAAGTGGCCGATGACGGAGGCGGATTTGAGAGGATAGCCGACGACGACGATGTACCCGCACCCGTAAAAGGCCGGCGCAAGGCAAAATCCGCCAAGGATGAAGAAAAGAAACCAAAGGAGCCGAAGGCTCCGGCCAAGCGAAAATCACCCGCCAAACGTGGTGCAGCGGCTAAAGGCAAGTTTACCAAACCTAAGAAATCCACCAAGGCAACCGCTCTCGAGGATGCCGAGGCGAGCGTGAAGGAATCTGAAGATAAGGCTGAAATGGCCGTCAGACGCGGTGGCCGCGGACGTCGTCGAAGCGGAAAGGCCTCAGACGAAAACCCGGAAGATGTAAACGGTAATGTCGACGTACAGGAGGCCGACGCCCCTGAGTCTGTAGACGAAGCTCCTGAGAAGCAAGCCCCGTCACGCAGAGAAAAGCCTTCTGAGGCCGAACCCGAAGCTGCAGAAACTCCCGTGGATGACCGCGGGCCACGAGGTCGCGACAACCGTGATAATCGCGAACCGCGAGGTAAACGCGAACGAGGGCCACGCGGAAGGAACGACCGGCCGTCCGGCGACCGCCCATCGGGCGATAGACCGCCTAGCGACGGAAAACGTTATGATCGTAATGATCGGGGCCGTGACCGTCCGCCGCAGCCGACCATTTCAGACCTGCTTCGCGAGGGCCAGGAGATCCTGGTCCAGATCGCCAAGGAACCGATTGCCAAAAAAGGTGCTCGGATCACCTCGCACATCGCGCTTCCCGGCCGTTACCTTGTGTATATGCCGACGATCGAGCATCTCGGCGTTTCACGCAAGATCGAATCCGCCAGCGAACGCAGCCGCCTGCGTACGCTGATCCAGCGTATCCGTCAGGACGATGAGATCCCGTCAGGTGGATTTATTGTCCGCACCGCCGGGATCGGCATTTCCGAGGAAGACCTGCGTAATGACGCAAAATACCTTGCGAGAATGTGGGCCGATGCCAAAAAGGGCTCGGAAAAGAAAAGGTCGCCAGCACTTGTTCATCAGGACCTCGACCTTGTGCAGAGGATCCTTCGCGACCAGCTCGCGGACGATTTCACGGCTATTCGCGTCGACAGCGAAGAGGAATATCTGCGAACTGTTGAATTTATCAACCTCATCCAGCCGCGATCGGTCAACCGCATCAAGCTTTACACGCGTGACGAGCCGATCATGGATTACTATGGTGTGCAGGAAGAGATCGATAAGGCCCTCAAGCCCCGCGTCTGGCTGCGGTCGGGCGGCTATCTGGTGATTAATCAGACAGAGGCCCTCGTAGCGATCGACGTTAATACGGGCAAATTCGTCGGAAAGGGAAATGCCCGTCTCGAGGACACGATCACCCGGACCAATATGGAAGCCGTGGACGAGATCGCCCGCCAGATCAGGCTTCGCGACCTGGGCGGAATCATTGTTCTCGACCTGATCGACATGGAGGACCGCCGAAATCGGCACAAGGTCTCGCAAGCGCTTCAGGAGGCCCTCGCCTCGGATCGCTCCCCGACGAAGGTCCTGTCGTTCAACGACTTCGGCCTTATAATTATGACGCGTAAGCGGGTCAAACAATCGCTCGAAAGTACGATGTGTGCGCCGTGCGATTACTGCGAAGGCGCCGGGTGGGTCAAATCGCCTTCGACGGTCTGCTATGAAATTCTGATGGAGGCCCGGCGCTTGTCAAAGAATGTCGAGGACGTCCGAAGCACCACGCTTCGTGTCCATCCCGAGGTTGCCAACACGCTCAGAAATTACGAACGCGTGGTGCTCGACGAGATCGAGGCATACCTCGGCCACATCGATATCGCCTCTGATAAATCGGTCCATCAGGCCCAGTTTGATTTTGCGTTTGTTTAGACTTTGACCATCCAGGGATAAATAAAAAGTGGCGATTCGCGGATCGCCACTTTTATTTTTTGCTACTTGCCGGCGAGCTTAATATCCTTGCGGGCGTCTTTGGGGGTCGCGGGCTTATCAAAAATAGAATCCGATATAGGCTGGTTTACCTCTATCGATTCATAGTTGATGCGGGACGAGTGCGTACCGCTTGTAAACCGGTCAACCACGAAGGGAAATTTTATGCCTTTAAGCTCAACGAACTGAGCGTAACGGTCTTCTTCGGTTATCTCTTCGCCGTCACTCTCCGTCCGCTTATAGATCGCCTTTTGCGGCAGGCCGTCATCGACGGCAAATTCAAACTCGACGGTGAAGCCGTCGTTGTACGTCAGCCGCACAACCTCATTTCGCTTTCCGAGCGTTGCCGGACGCCTGCCAACATAAGTCAGGTCTGCATCGCCCTTCCAGCTGGAGCGCAGCAGCCCGTCCAGGCTCGTACGCATTGCCTGTTTGAAGTTTGCGATCTGACGGTCGGTCTGGACCTTTACGAGTTCCTGATCGCCGTCGTAGACCCAGCCCGTTTCGCCCGTGTTGACCTGAATATGCTTGGTTCCGCTGCTTTTGAATTCCGTTCGTTCCCGGTCCGGGTAAACGATCACATCGAGGAAACTCTGGAACGAAACCACAGTCCCGGCCCTAAGCACGGTGAATTTCCCTTTCCCGATCTGCGTTTTGACCTGCAGATACCTTTCCCCGCCCAAACTTTCAACAGCTCTCGCGAGTATCTCCGACGCCTTAACATCCTTGCTGTCCTCTGCTTTCGCTTGAGCAAAGGCGCTGCCGGCAAGGTACAAACATAAGGTCAGAACGAAGATCGGTAGGAATCGGAGCATAAGGTTTTTCGTAAAGGGAAAGGCCCGGTGAATATATATCATCGAGCCTTTTGATGCACTAATTATAGCCTAAGGTTTAGTTCAAGCTAAAAACATCGCCGGGCTTGACGGTGATCTCGCCGTCAGCGACGTCAACGATAAATTTGATCGCTGCCTTCCATTCATTCGTGATTGGGAGCTTTACCTTCTGGTCGATATGCCGCTTCAGAAAACGGGCACCATACGCCTGGTTAAAGCCTTTCTCGGTCAGCATATCGAGGGCGGCATCGGTCACCTCGACCACTTTGCCCTGGCGTTCCATATTCTTCTGGATCTTGGCCAGATAGATCTTGGCTATCTCACGCACCTCGTCCATCGTGAGCGGAGCAAAGATGATTATCTCGTCGATCCGGTTGCGAAATTCGGGAGTGAACCTCTCTTCGGCAGCCTTCATAACGTCGCTGCGGATCTGTTTCATATCTCCCTGCGACTTCTGGCCGAAACCGAGCGGCTGTTCGTACTTTTTGAAATTGTTCGAACCGAGATTCGAGGTCATTATGACGATCGCGTCGGAAAGATAAACCTTTTTGCCGCGGCCATCAGTTATCCAACCTTCGTCGAATGCCTGAAGGAAAATATTCATAAGGTACGGCGATGCCTTTTCGACCTCGTCAAGGAGTAATACCGTATAAGGATTGTCACGAAGCTGTTCGGTCAAGAGCCCGCCGCGTTCCGATCCGACAATTCCCCGCGGCATGCCGATCAGTTTTTCGATACCGACGGTGCCCTCGCCATACTCGCTCATGTCGATGCGGACCATCTTGCTCTCGTCGCCAAACATAAATTCGGCAACCGCCTTGGCCAGCTCGGTCTTTCCGACACCAGTCGGGCCAAGGAATAGCAAAACACCGTCCGGCGCATAATGATTTTCCTTAAGCGGCCCTTTATTGAGCCGCAGCCGCTCGGCCACCGCCCGCACGGCGTCCTTCTGACCGACTACGCGGTTGGCGAGGTCGGCTTCCATAACGGAGAATCGATCCGAAGTATCGCGGTAGATCATATCCTTCGGAATACGCGATTCTTGCGAAATGACGTCGATGATGTGCTCAGGCCTCACTATCATTTCAGCGGGCTCGTTTATCTCGACTTTTACTGAAGCGGTGTCGAGCCAGCCGATCGCCTTGTCGGGTAAGTGAAGGTTACGAATATATTTCGGCGACATCTCGAGTGCCGTATTTATCGCTTCGTCTGAAATGGTTACCGAATAATTCTTCTCCAGCCGCGGTCTCAGGCCAAGCAGTATCTCTTTTGTCTCGTCGA
>JBGSXN010000184.1:0-13466 GCA_041751355.1 Pyrinomonadaceae bacterium | reverse complement strand
ATTATTCATCGCACTCCTTGTGGGTAGTGCGATTAGAATAATTCCAATTCTAATGCATGTCAAGGATATCGCGGTGTTTGGTAGTATAGGGAAAGCGATCGGAGCAAAAACCCTGCGAGAAGCACGATTTTCAAGGAGAATACCTATGTCTGAAGCCACAAATGCCCAAACCGACCTCGGCCACCCTACCCGAGCCTTTGATCTCATTGACGTCCAACCCGGAGGCGTCGTCAGCCGCACGATCCTTAAGAAAAAGACCGGCACGGTCACCGTTTTCGCCTTCGACGCAGGCGAGGGGTTGAGCGAACACACCACTCCGTTTGACGCTCTGATCATGAGCATGGACGGTGAAGCTGATATAACGATCTCCGGAGAATCGCACAAACTAAAAACGGGTGACATTCTAAAACTCCCCGCTGAAGAACCCCACGCCGTCAAGGCCGTTACGCCCTTCAGAATGCTCCTGATCATGATCCGGGAATAGTTTTTCGTTTGACGAGATGATACTTTGATCGCCGTTTGTACGCCTTACAGTTTGTAGTATCGGCATGTAACGCATGCCTTATTTCAAACGAAAAGGAGTTCTGAGATGTTTAAGAGTGATCGGATATCAAAAATGTTACTAGGACTGTTGGTGTTGGGTATCTGGTGCATTGTCCTGCAATCATTTCTCCCTGTGACGGCGGTTGAAGCAAGTCCCGACGGGGCGCAGCAGATCTCACAGGTGGTTAAAACGCGCGGACTGATCATCGTCGATGAACAAAACCGCGAACGTATCATCATGGGGTCCCCGGTGCCCGATCCTCCTAAGGCAGGAAAGCGTATCAGCACTGCACATGGAATGATCATCCTTGACGATCGGGGCTATGAACGGTTTGGTCTCGGCCTAATGGACAACGGGACGATGGGGATGGGTTTTGACGCCCCATTCGACCCAGCGAACCCCAAGAATCCCGAGCGCATCCATCTTTCTGCTGATAGTAAAGGCGGTGCTATGATCCGTTTTCTCAACCGAAAAACCGGCGTACCCGGCTGGATAAGGCTAGGCGACGACGACAAGCTCTATCTGGAATTTATCGACGTTCAGCCCGATAAGAACAAGGTCTTCAAAAAACAGATCAGTATCGATGGTGAAAAGCAGGTCGAGGAACCCTTCAAGAGATAAGTTCCGATGCCGACTCGGCTCCGTCTGCGGCTCCTTACGACCCTCAAAATAGGAGGTTTTTCAAATGAATATTACAGAGATCGCACCTGACGTTTTCAGGCTTTCGCTTTATATACCTGATGCCAATCTGCAGTTTAACCAGTTTCTCGTTCGCGACGACGAGCCATTGCTCTTTCACACCGGCATGCGGGGGATATTCCCTCAGGTCAAAGATGCCGTTTCGCAGTTGATCGACCCGGCGGAGCTTCGCCATATCAGCTTTAGCCACTTCGAGGCGGACGAATGCGGGGCTCTTAACGAATGGCTCGCCTTGGCGCCGAAAGCTGAGGCCGTGTGCAGCTTTGTCGGTGCCGTGGTGAGCGTTAATGATTTCGCGTCGCGTCCCGCCCGCGGGCTGATGGATGGCGACACATTCTCGACCGGGAAGTATCAATTCAAGTTCCTGCACACGCCACACCTGCCGCATTGCTGGGAGGCCGGGCTCTTGTTCGAAGAAACGAATCGTACGCTTTTCAGCTCGGATCTTTTCCATCAGCTCGGCGACGTCGATCCCATTACAGATAAAAGCGTGATCGGCCATGTGCGTCAAACGTTTATCAATTACGATGCGACGCCGCTCGCCGGCTATATGCCCTACACGCGCCAGACTGAAACGAATCTGCAGAAACTGATCGATCTCGAACCGAAAACGATCGCGGCTATGCACGGCTCGAGCTACTCCGGTAACGGATCAAAGGCATTGAGCGAATTCGGCGAGGTGATGAAAGAATTGCTTTGATCGCTGCTACCCGTAAAGCAGTTTCGGTTACAATTCAACCTGAATTGGATACCGCTCGTAACAATCTGATCCGTATATTGCAAAACGCATATTCAGGCGAGGTCGCCGCGGCGTATGCCTATCGCGGACACTGGAAGAGCCTGCGCGAATCGCCTGAAAAGAAGCGGATCAAAGAGATCGAAGCCGAGGAGTGGAACCATCGCCAGCGTGTCGGCGAATGGCTCGACAATCTCGGTGCCGCTCCGAACCCGCGGCGTGAAAAGATCTTCTGGACGATAGGCCGCACCCTGGGACTCGCGTGTTATATCTCGGGCTGGTTCATGCCCATGTATTTTGCAGGCCGGCTCGAAAGTCAAAATTCCGTTGAATACGAAGACGCTGCCTTATTTGCGACGGAACTGGGAATGGAGGATTGTGTTGACGACCTTCTTGATATGGCCCGCGTCGAGCTTGAGCATGAGGTATTCTTTCGCGAAATGGTTGCGGGCCATCGACTGCTTCCGATGATGAAACGCGTATTCGGATGGAGTTGATCCAAACCTTTTCGACTCCGACATGTGGTTTTTCCGCCGGAACATTCCCTATCCGCGTTACGTAACCGTCATATCTAATGTCCAACACCGCAATCGGCCCACTGACATCCAGCGAGCGCATCCAGGTTCTTGATGTCCTTCGCGGCATCGCCGTCGGAGGGATCCTGGTTGGAAATATGCAGTGGTTTTCGGGCTACGGAATGATGCCGCAGCAGCTTTTGACTGCCACGCCCCTAGCCGATCAGGTTACCCATTTTCTCGTCCACGTCCTGGTCGAAGGCAAGTTCTACTCGATATTCTCATTCTTGTTTGGCTTTGGTTTTGCTATGCAGATGGCGCGTGCGGGTGAACGCGGCGACACGCGGGGCACGCTTTTTAAACGCCGGTTGGCCTGGCTGCTCGTCATCGGCCTGATGCACGCCTACCTTTTGTGGGCAGGCGATATTCTGAGCATTTACGCTCTGATGGGCTTCGTGCTACTGCTTTTCAGAAAGCGGAGTGACCGCTCGCTGCTGAAATGGGCCATTGCCCTGCTGATCGTGCCGGTGCTAACCTACGCGGCGTTACTAATACTTTTTGTGGCATTCGTACCGGCTGACGCACTTGCCCAGTTCGAAGCCGGACAAGCCGAATTCTGGTACGAATCAGTCCAAAAGGCGTCGCAGGGAACTTATTTTCAGATCCTCACGGATTTCAATGTGCAATACATCGTCGGGCGATATGCCGGCCTGATCTTTCAAATGCGTTTGCCGAAGATCCTGGCGATGTTTCTGCTGGGAATGTACGCTTATCGGCGCGGCTTGTTTCAGGACCCGCAAGGAAATCGGCCGTTTATCCGTCAGGTTGCGATGTACGGGATCTCGATCGGATTGATAGCAAATCTGATCTTTGCATGGCTCTCGGGCAACGAGGCCCCATTCCCTCCGTCGATCGCCGGCCTCGTGGGCGTAGCATTTTACGCGATCGGTGTTCCGGCCCTCGCGCTCGGCATATCAGCAGTCGTCGTGATCCTGTGGAAGGGCGGTGCGATGAAAAAGGTGCTCTCAGCGTTCGCACCCGTGGGCCGAATGGCGCTGACCAATTACTTAATGCAGACCGTAATCTGCGTTTTGATATTCTACGGGTACGGCCTCGGGAAATTCGGCAGTTTCGGAGCGCTCGAAGCGACGATCACGGCAGCCCTGATCGTGGCTTTTCAGTTGCTTGTCAGTTCCCTATGGCTTCGCTATTTCACTTACGGACCAGTCGAATGGATCTGGCGACAGCTTACCTATTGGCAGCGTCTCAAGCTCCGTAAGCCAGTCGGATCATAGCAATTATTTTCCGAGATTCCGGCAATTTTTGCTGTTTCATGCCTTTGCTCTAAAACTACGCTTGAGACGATCGAAACCACTCGACAAACTTCGGTATTCCGTCGGCGATCTTCGTCGTGGGGTTGTAGCCGAGCAGATCTCTCGACTTGGAAATATCCGCATACGTTGTCGGCACATCGCCGGGCTGCATCGGCTGACGGTCGATGATGGCACGCATGTCCAGACTGCATTCGAGCAGGGAGATCAGCTCAGACAATTCAGTTGTTTCCGATTCACCGAGGTTAAAAATCTCGTAATTCGATCGATCATAGTCGATCGCAGCTCGAACGCCCTGGATGATATCGTCGATGTACGTATAATCGCGCCGCATGGTGCCGTCGCCAAAGACGGGAATGGGCTTGCCTTCTGAGATCAGCCTCGAAAACTTGTGGATGGCCAAATCAGGCCGCTGCCGGGCGCCGTAAACGGTGAAGAACCTGAGACAAATGCAGCGAATATCGTAAAGATGCGAGTAAGTGTGACAGATCAATTCGCCCGCCGCTTTGGTTGCCGCGTACGGCGAAATTGGCTGGAAGATGGGGTCATTCTCCGCGAACGGTACTTTCGTATTGATGCCGTAAACGCTCGACGACGAGCCGAAAACGAATTGCTTGATGCCGTGTTCGCGGGCTAGTTCCAACAGGTTGAGCGTACCGTTGATGTTGGTCTCGGCGTACAGCTTCGGTTCCGAAAGAGATGGCCGGACGCCGGCTCGCGCGGCGAGGTGAACGATGACGTCGAACTTCGTTTCGGCAAACAGCGCCGCCAATGCCGCTTGATCACGAATATCGGCCTCGACGAGCCTATATGACGGACTTTCCAAATGCCCGGCAATATTTGCCCGTTTGATATCGGGCGAGTAAAAATCGTTCAGATCGTCAACGACCGTTACATGCCAGTTGCCCTCGTCCAAAAGCCGGTCAACAAGGTGCGAACCGATGAACCCGGCACCGCCGGTAACGAGTATTTGTCTAAACTGCATCACAAAAATTCACATTCGTCAGCAAACTGGGAACGATAGCATATTTGCCCTTCGTGGTAAAACGTCGTATTTTATAGGTAACGGCACTTTTTAAGGCACTTCGGCCCACACCGGAAGCATCAAACACATCTTAAGATCTGGAAATCATGAAAAATTTTTCTCTCAAAACTCTCGCACGTCTATTAATAGTTCTGACCGTATCTCTGGGTTTCACTCATGTCTCATTCGGCCAGGGGGGCCTCGACCGGATCGAAAGATCGCGGATGAAGGACATGCTCCGCGTTATCAAGAATAATGTTAAGAAATCGTATTTCGATCCCGAGTTCAAAGGCATAGACATCGAGGCCCGGTTTAAGGAAGCAGATGAGAAACTTAGTTCAGCTGCTTCTGTCGGTCAGGCGATGGGCATTATCGCCCAGACGTTGATCGATTTTAACGATTCGCATTTATATTTTATCCCGCCATCCACAAATCTTGCCGTCGAATACGGATGGAAGATGCAGGCCGTCGGTGACAAGATCCTCGTCACATCGGTAAAGCCGGGCAGTGATGCGGATGCAAAAGGCCTGAAACGCGGTGACGAGATACTCGCAGTCAGCGGTTTTAGTGTTTCGCGTCCCGAACTGTGGAAAGTGATCTATTACTATAACGGTATAAGCAAGCGTGACCGACTCGATCTCACCATTCTAAGTCCCGGCCAGACGGAGCCAAGGCAATTGGCCATCAACTCAGAGATGAAGTCGCTGCCCAGGGCGATCACATACCAGAGTTTTTTTCGCCTCTTTGACGACTTTTACGAAGAAGAAAATGACAAGCACCGCATTCAGACGATAGGTGGCGTTCAGGTATGGAGAATGCCCGGCTTCGATTTTGATCCCGCTCAAGTAGATTCATTAATGGGCCGGGTTAAAAACACGAATAGCCTTATTCTTGACCTTCGCGGTAACGGCGGCGGATATGTTAAGACACTTGAACGCCTGAGCGGTTTCTTTTTTGACAAGGACCTGACGATCGCCGAGCTTAAGGGCCGCAAGAAAATGGACCCGATGGTGTCTAAAACCCGTGGCAAAGACGCTTTTAGCGGCCGTTTGATCGTCTTGATCGACAGCAGATCGGCGTCTGCCGCTGAAATATTTTCTCGTCTCGTGCAGCTTCAAGGCCGGGGAAAAGTCCTTGGGGACGTATCGGCAGGTTCCGTAATGCAGTCGCAGAGATTTACGGAAACGATGGGTGTGAATAGCATCGTTATGTTCGCTGTCAGCATAACGAACGCCGACGTTATTATGTCCGACAATAAGAGTATCGAGCACGTTGGTGTCCTTCCGGATGAAATACTACTACCGACCGGGGAGGATCTGGCAGCCGGGCGCGACCCTGTGCTATCGCGTGCATTAGATCTACTTGGCGCCAAAATTACGCCTGAAGCTGCCGGAAAACTCTTTCCGTATTACTGGAAAAAGACCTAATTCAGGAAACGCTGTTTGGCGTGGAACATATGTAGGATCTCCTCGAGAAATCCTTCGTACGTGAAATTTTCATTGCTATATGACGGCTTTAGTTTGAACATCAGCGGCAGGGCGATACGCCAGGCCATCCAGAGCCGCTGGCGGTCGCTCAGGTCCCAGCGACGCCTGAGAAAGCTTTCAACGACCTCCATTTCGGCTTCGGTGAGCTTTTTGACGTCTGCTTTTACCGCGACGACTTTCTGTGTGCGCGTGAAGGCGGTGTCTGTGAACCGTTTCGAGAAGGTCTCTGCAAAAGTTGGAGCTTCGCTCTCGCGTTCGCGGATAACAACCGTTCCCGCAAAGATGTCGCCGACACGCTGGTCTCTCGGGCTTACAAAGATCACGATCAGGCCAACCGAATAGACGGGTACGATAAACCCTGGGACGGCGTCGCAAACCCGCAGCAGATTTCGGGTTACGGCTTCCCAGAGGGTGAGCGGCCGGCCGTCATCGCGGATCACACGGAGCTTCATCAGACGCTTGCCCGGCGTCTGGCCATTCCATAACCATTCGAAAACGATGAAATACGCCGCAAAGATCAAGAAGAGAACTATGATCAATACTGCGATCGTCCATTTCGGCATCTCGGTCAACATCTGGTCCGGCGTGTCAACAAAATCTGACGAGCTATACCCGGCAATGCTCAGAAAAAACCACGCCGCGATAAATATCGAGAAATACTGAATAAAATGGTCAACCGCGACTGCCAGGAACCGGTTTCCGATCGACGCAAGCGCAAATTCCAACGGCACGCGTTCCGGCGTTTCGATGATCAGCGACTCTTCGGTTGCAATAATTCCCGACTCCATTAGTCACCAATATTATGAGATTGGTGCCAATATGCAAAAACCTCGATGGCTTGTCATTTTCGAAGCGGGTTCTTTATACTTGTTGAGGCAGTTTGCCCTGAGGGAAGGTAATAGATTTTGAAAACTGAACTGAATCGAGGAGAAATTTCGGCAGCCGGTTTCCGGTTTGCGATCGTCGTAAGCCGCTGGAACGATGGCCTGACCTCCAGGCTGACAGCCGGGGCCGAAGAGGCTCTTGCCGAGGCTGGTGCTGAGGCAGGTGCGGTCGAAACTTTTCATGTTCCCGGAGCATTCGAGCTTCCTATTGCCTGCCTGAAGGCGGCACAGAGCGGCGCCTTCCACGCAGTCATCGCACTCGGAGTAGTTATTCGAGGCGATACCCCCCATTTTGATTTCGTCGCTGGCCAGGCCGCCAGCGGGATCACCCAGGTATCCTTGCAGACCGGCGTTCCGGTCCTTTTCGGCGTCATAACTGCTGACACCATGGAACAGGCTATTGCCCGTTCCGGTGAAAAGGCGGATAATAAAGGCTACGAGGCTGCACTTTCGGCGGTCGAGATGGTAAATTTGATCCGCGAAATGGATCATCGCGAGGCAAAGGTCCTCGGGGTCACGGATTAAAGATGTCTATTGATAAAGCAGAAAAAAGCTCGGGGACGAGGCACAAGGCGCGCGAATGTGCCCTGCAGATGCTTTTCGCCTCGGATCTGGTCGACCGCGACTGCCCTATTCTTACAGCCAATTACTGGGACGAGTTAGGCGACACGGCCATCGATGAGAAGACCCGCGATTTTGCCAATGCCTTGGTCTGCGGCACTTTGAGAGAACTTGAGGCCATTGATAATCGCATCCGTACACGGGCCGAGCACTGGCGGATCGAACGAATGGCGATCGTCGATCGAAATGTCCTGCGTCTCGCCGTTTACGAATTCCTTTATCATGATACGCCGGCAACAGTTGCAATAAACGAGGCGTTGGAAGTAGCCAGGAGGTTCTCGACCTACGAAGCAACTCAGTTTATCAACGGCATCCTTGACGCGATCAAACAGGACCTCGAAAAAACTGGCGAGGCAGACGAGCCGATCGAAAGATCTCAGGCCTCGTCTAACTAGAATCTTGCCCGAGAGTACAAAATTAATCGTCATCTTCATAGCCAGCCTGCTACTGGCATATACGTCCAGCTACGCTCAGGAAGGCCTGCCTAACAAGATACGAGGCTATAGCCTGCATCGCTCAGACATTAGCGTCGTCCTCCTAACGCACGGCGAATTGCGGCCTGCCGAAAACCGCGGCGTGCTCGTCACAATCGATAAACCTACGTTTTCCGGCATCGGACTTACAGGTGCGACGATCTCGGTAACGGGCAGTGTCGAGGCCTTTGATCAGGACGGCGATATCGACTTTGTGATGTTTCGCGATTTCACGGTCAATGGTGTGCCCGTCCAGATCGCTGAATATACAGATAAGCTGCGTTTGAGGAAAGGACAGCCTTTCAGAATTAGCCGACCCGTTATGATTAAGGCGAACCCGCTGGCACTGGCCCGAGCATTGGCATCTAATGGGGCCAGATCGGGTGATAAATGGCGAGTCTCGGGCACCGCTCTAATATTTGGCCGGTTTAAGAAGTTTGGATTTAGCTTCAAACGAGTTATACCCGTTAAAGTGTCTGTCATGATTGCAGATCCGTTCCAGGACTAGCTAAGTGGATGGGTTATCGATTTGCGGCCACTTACGTTAAAATCTGAGTTTATACGAGGCACAGAATAATCGTGAGCGAAAATAAGATCAATCTATCTGAGTTTATCGAAGAAGCGTTTGGTTCAAACGCTAACTACGTCGAAGGGCTGCTTGAGCGTTACAGGTCGGATCCGCAATTGGTGGACGAATCATGGCAGGACTACTTTAGAGATCTGCTGAGCGGCAAATCCGGCAAGGATGAGGCGGTGACTGAGGTTTCCGCGGAAACAAAGCCCGAAAAGGCTAAGCCAGCGGTCGAACCTAAAAAAGCCGCGCCTACTCCGGTTTCACCGGATACTGCGTCCAAACCGATAACCGGCGTCGCAAAGAAGATCGTCGAGAATATGGAGCAGAGCCTGTCGGTCCCAACGGCAACGAGCTTTCGCTCGATCCCCGTCAAGGTCCTCGAGGAAAATCGTCGCATCATCAATGACCACATCGCTCCGCGCGGTCACGGAAAAGTTTCATTTACCCACCTCATCGGCTGGGCCATAGTCCAGGCAGCAAAAGCGTTTCCGAGCATGAATTTTGGTTTCGGTGTCGTTGACGGCGTGCCGTCCCGGCTCGAACACAAGGAAGTCAATCTGGGCATCGCGATCGACGTTGAGAAAAAAGATGGTTCTCGAAGTTTGCTGGTCCCAAACATCAAAGGGGCTGACAAAATGACGTTTGCGGAGTTTTTCCACGCGTACAACGGCCAGGTCACGAAGGCCCGCGATGGCAAACTCGAGATCGCCGATTTTCAGGGCACGACGATCTCGCTCACAAATCCCGGTACTATCGGAACGGTCGCGTCAAACCCCCGACTTATGGCGGGACAAAGCGCGATCATCGCGACCGGGGCGATCGAGTATCCGCCGGAATATCAGGCGATGACATCCGCCGCATTGTCCCAGATGGGTATCAGCAAAACGCTGACAATCACTAACACCTATGATCATCGCGTGATCCAGGGTGCCGAGAGCGGGATGTTTCTCGCCCGCATCCACGAATACTTAAAAGGCCAGCACCGTTTTTACGACGACATCTTCGATAATATCGAGATTCTTTATCCGCCACTACGGTGGGCCGAGGATTACAATCCGCAACTTTTTGGCGACAGTCATGCACAAGCCGAGAAGCAGGCAAACGTACTGCAGCTGATCGACGCATATCGCGTCCGGGGTCACTTGCTGGCGGACATCGACCCTCTAAAAATGACGACGCACTATGCATCCGAGCTTGATCTCGAAAACTTTGGTCTGACGATCTGGGACCTTGATCGAGAATTCATCACTGGCGGCCTGCATGGCGAGGAAACCGCAACGCTCCGCCGGGTACTGGAAATACTGAGAAGGGCGTATTGCGGCAAGGTTGGGATCGAGTATCGCCACATTCAGAGTCGTGAACAAAAGGCATGGATCCGCCAGAGAATTCGAGAGCAATTTGTCGACGCGCAGCCCATCGCCGTCGACACCAAAAAAGAGTTGCTGCAAAAGCTCATCGAGGCTGAACAATTTGAACAGTTTCTGCACCGGAAATATCTTGGCCAAAAGCGTTTTTCGCTGGAGGGCTGCGAAACAGTGATCCCCATGCTCGACCAGTTGGTCGAGGGTGCCGCAACCCGAGGTGTCGATGAGATCTTCATGGGCATGGCCCACCGCGGACGGCTCAATGTTCTTGCGAATATCATTGGCGACCCCGACACCGGTGGTATGGCCGAGCGGATCTTTACCGTGTTTGAGGGGACGTCGCATCCGGATTTTCCTGCTGACGAAGGCGATGTGAAATATCATCAGGGAGCAATACGACAGAGAAAAACCAGAGCCGGCCGCGAGATCAAGATCCAGTTGTCGTCCAACCCCAGCCACCTCGAGGCAGTTAACCCTGTTGTCGAAGGCATGGCGCGTGCTCGGCAGGATTTCTTGCGCGACGGCAAGGGATTGGAACGTCGCGAGACCTATGACCATATTTTGCCGCTTCTGCTTCATGGCGACGCCGCCTTTGCAGGTCAGGGCATAGTTATGGAAACCTTGCAGCTCGCCGGGCTGCCGGGCTATCGTACGGGCGGCACGATCCATTTGGTGATCAACAATCAGATAGGTTTCACGACTTCGCCGGGACTTGGCCGCAGCTCGATATATTCAACCGACGCCGCTCATATCACGCAGACACCGATATTTCACATCAATGGCGACGATCCCGAGGCCGCATTCCGCGTAATACAGATCGCCCTGGATTATCGGAGCGAATTTGACAAGGACGTAGTTCTCGACCTGGTCGGTTTTCGCCGGCTGGGCCACAACGAAGGTGATGAGCCAAGCTACACCCAGCCAGTAATGTATGCCCGCGTCAAAGCCCATCCCGGTACACGGCACATATACGCTCAGCAGTTGATCCGCGAAGGCGTAATCTCCGACGAAGAACTTACAGCGATGACCGATAAGGTTGTCGAAAAGTATGAGGGTATCCTTGTTCGGGCGAAAGAGATCGCTGCGACGAAGACAGTCAAAACCGAGCTTCCTTCGCCGCCGGACGACGACGACGGTTCCACGGTACTCGAAACAGGTGTCGAAGCCGACGTCCTGAACATGGTATCGGAAAAAATTTCTCTGGTTCCCGAGGGATTTCATATCAATCCTAAAATGGTCGGTCAACTCGCCCGTCGAGCCAAGATGGGCACGGGCGACGTCCCTATGGACTGGGCCTTTGCCGAGGCATTATCTATCGGGTCGATCGTTCTGGAGGGGATCCCTGTAAGGTTTAGCGGACAGGATTCGGGACGCGGAACGTTCTCGCAGCGTCATGCATCGATGTATGACACAATGACAGGGGACCGTTGGGCCCCGCTCAACGAACTTCGAAACGAATCGAACCCCCATGCCCGAGCATATATCTTTGACAGCTCACTGTCCGAATATGCGGTTCTCGGTTTTGAATACGGTTATTCCGTTATCTCCAACGATCAATTGGTTGCGTGGGAGGCCCAGTTCGGTGATTTTTCAAATGGTGCCCAGATCATAATCGATCAATACTTATCTTCATCCGAAGATAAATGGCAGCAAAAATGCCGGCTGGTCATGCTGCTTCCCCATGGTTACGAAGGACAAGGCCCGGAACATTCGTCGGCCCGGCTTGAGCGATTCCTGCAGCTCTGCGCCGAAAATAATATGCAGGTATGTTACCCGACGACGCCCGCACAATATTTCCATCTGCTTCGGCGGCAGGTAAAACAAGAGGCCGCGAGACCTCTGATCATAATGACACCCAAGAGCCTGTTGAGGCTGCCCGCCGCCGCTTCGGCGATAAGTGAATTAAGACAGGGAGGATTTCAGCCCGTAATCGACGATGCCGGCATTTCAGAGCGGAATGCTGTAAAGCGTGTAGTTATCTGCAGCGGCAAGGTCTATTACGATCTCATTGCCGCCCGTGAAGAATCTGGGTCATCGAAAGCCGCGGTCGTAAGGCTCGAGCAATTCTACCCATTTCCATCTGCAAAGTTAAAAGAGATCCTGGCATCTTACGAAAACGCGTCGCAGGTCTTCTGGACGCAGGAAGAACCGCAAAATATGGGAGGCTGGTTTTTTGTCGAACAACGGCTGCGAGATGTGCTCGCCAAAAACTCGACTCTCAGCTATGTTGGCCGTTCAGCCTCGGCATCGCCCGCGACAGGATCATATTCGATTCACGAGATGGAGCAGAAAAAAATAGTGAACGACTCACTGTTTACCGATAACGACGAGATCTCGGCAGCCAGCGAACCGGAAGTTTCCGAGAAACTCGCACCGGCATCGGCATGATAAATTGATAATGATAATTCGAGCAAGGATATTATTTTACTGTTTGGCTCTGACAGCGATCATTGCCCTGTCGTGTCAGCCCAAAATCGCACGAAGCGAGGAACCGAGGGGCCCGCAACCAATCGTCCAGGCTACGCCGGGCAATAAGGGCCCGTTAACCATCGCCGCCGTCGGCGATATTATGCTGGGCTCGCCATTCCCAAACGAATCGCGGATGCCTCCGAATGACGGTGCAGATCTGTTAAAGGCAGTAACACCAATACTTTCCGCGGCTGATATTGCGTTTGGCAATCTGGAGGGCCCGTTGGCGGACGGCGGGGCTTCTGCAAAATGCAGGCCCGGTTCAACCCGGTGTTTTGCCTTTAGGATGCCGACACGTTACGGCAAGTACCTTAAAGAGGCTGGCTTTGACGTTCTGAGTGTCGCAAATAATCACGCCAGTGATTTCGGAGATGCCGGGCGATCCAGCACTCGCCAAACCCTGGACGCTCTCGGCATTAAACATGCCGGCAGCGACCGGGGCCAGTATTCGACGACCTATCTGGATGTTAAAGGCAATAAGGTCGCATTCATCGGATTTGCGACAAATGCCCTGGCTCCGAATGTGAACGACCTGGCATTTGCCCGGCAACTGGTCTTACAGGCCGATAAGATCGCCGACATCGTCGTCGTGTCCTTTCATGGTGGAGCGGAAGGAACGGGGTCGCAAAACGTCCCGAATCGGACAGAGATGTTTTTCGGCGAAGCCCGAGGGAATCTGCCGTTGTTTTCGCGAACGGTTATCGATGCCGGGGCCGATCTGGTGCTCGGCCACGGTCCGCACGTT
>JBGSXN010000183.1:0-12762 GCA_041751355.1 Pyrinomonadaceae bacterium | reverse complement strand
ATTATATGATCAACAATCCTCTTCAAACGACTTCGAACGGTCTCGGTCAACGGACAAGCAAGTCGCCAGACCGTGTGGATTTTTCTAAGATATACACTACTGCCCAGATCCCTAATTTGATCGAGGTCCAGCGAGAATCCTACAACCGATTTCTGCAGATGGACCTGATACCAGAAGAGCGCGACTACGTTGGTCTGCAGTCGGTATTTGCATCGATCTTTCCCGTATCGGATTTTCGTGAAACTGCGACACTCGAATATGTCGAGTATCAGATCGGTAACTGGCAGTGTAAGTGCGGCAATCTCGAAGGACTCGAGCATTTGCGTGCCAATTGTAATAACTGCAGCGCCAAGATCAAGGTCGACCCTTTCAGTCCGGCCGAGGTGCTCTGTAACAACTGCGGCACGTTCAATGCTGTCCGTCCAAATCTCTGCAACAATTGCGGCGAACCGGTCGGCCTCAAACACAAGCACGACCAGCAGGAGTGTCAGGAACGCGGTATGTCCTACAGCGTTCCGCTCAAGGTAAAGATTCGCCTGACGGTGTATGACAAGGACCCGGACACCAATGTTTCGACCATCCGCGATATCAAGGAAGAAGATGTCTTCTTTGGCGAGATCCCGCTGATGACCGATAACGGTACCTTTATCATCAACGGTACCGAGCGAGTCATTGTCTCGCAGCTGCACCGTTCGCCCGGCGTTTTCTTTAAGGGCGACCGAGACGAATATCTCGCCAAGATCATTCCTTACCGCGGTTCGTGGGTCGAATTCGAATACGACCAAAAAGGCATTCTCCATGCCCGTCTCGGAAAGCGAAAGATCATCGCAACCGTATTCCTGCGTGCGTTGGGCCTGTGGCTAAATCCGCAGATCGATATGAAGACCGTCTCGGACAGCATTCTGGAAGAGGTGGTAAAGAATGCCGAATATTCTAATTCTGAGATCCTCAAGCTCTTTTATGTTACCGATGAGGTCAGTATCGCTAAAGGCAAGATCTACCTGAACGTCAAACCCGAGGGCGAGTCGCATGTCGTCGGAATGCGTGCCGAAGAGGACATCAAGGACAAGAAAGAGGACGTCACCAGAAAGGGCAAAAAGATTACAAAATCGGCGCTTGCCGATCTTCGCCGCATGGGCCGCGAACGGGTCGAGGTCGCTGCCGCTGATTTCGAAGGTGCAAATGCTCTCGATGATGTTGTGAATACTGAAACCGGCGAGGTTATCGTCGAAGCAAATACGGAGATCGTTGCCGGCAAGCTGCAACAGATCGTCGAAGAGGGCATCGAGAGTTTCTCGATCTTCTTCCCCAAACGTGATGTCATCGGTGAGGTCATAGCGGCGACGATCAGAAAGGACCCGATCGCAAAGCCGGTCGACGCTCTTCTCGAGATCTATCGCAAGATGCGTCCGGGCGATCCGCCGACCGTACCAACGGCTTACCGCCTGCTTGAGGGAATGTTCTTTGACACCAGGCGTTTTGACCTGTCGCGTGTCGGACGCCTGAAGTTCAATATCAAGATGGGCCGACCTGAGCGTGACCGTATTACCGATCCGCTTTTGCAGGCTGGTGATTTTATCGAGGTCGTTAATTATCTCTTAAGGATGAAACGCGACAGCGATAATTACAGCCAGGACGATATCGATCACCTCGGCAACCGCCGCGTACGCGCAGTGGGCGAATTGCTCGAGAATCAGTTCCGCATCGGCCTCGAACGGATGGAGCGGGCGATCAAGGAAAAGATGTCGATCCAGCAGGACATGTTCACAACCATGCCCCGCGATCTGGTCAATGCTAAACCTGTTACTGCAGCCGTTCGAGAGTTTTTTGGCTCGTCACAGCTGTCGCAGTTTATGGACCAGACCAACCCGCTGTCTGAGATCACGCATAAACGCCGCCTTTCAGCCCTCGGGCCCGGTGGATTGTCGCGTGAGCGCGCGGGTTTTGAGGTCCGCGATGTACACCCGACCCACTACGGCCGTATCTGCCCGATCGAGACGCCTGAAGGGCCCAACATCGGCCTGATCTCATCGCTGTCGTGCTTTGCCCGCATCAATGAGTTTGGATTTATCGAGTCGCCGTATCGGCGAGTCGTCGAGGGTCGCGTGATCGAGTATGTCAGGATCCTTAACGGCGGTGACACCAAATTCAAACCGCGTGAACACGTACCGCTCGAGGATGTCCAGGCCGCAAATAAGAAGATCAAGGGCGGAAAAGCAGCGACCCACGAGCCATGGCCGTTCTATCTCACGGCATGGGAAGAAGATCGATACATTATTGGCCAGGCGAACATCGTGCTGGACGAGAAGGGCCGCTTTGTCAACGAACGCAATGCCGCGAGGCAAAAGGGCGAGTTCATCACCGCCGACCGCTCTGAGATCGAGTATATGGACGTCTCGCCGAAACAGTTGGTTTCGGTCGCCGCGTCGCTGATCCCGTTTCTCGAGAACGATGACGCTAACCGTGCCCTTATGGGCTCGAACATGCAGCGTCAGTCTGTACCTCTGCTCCGTGCCGAGTCGCCGTATGTCGGTACCGGTATGGAAAAGATCGCCGCACGCGATTCTGGTGCGGTGGTAATCGCAAAGCGCGACGGCGTTGTCGATTTTGTCGATTCGGAACGAATTATCGTTAAGGCCGACCACCAAGTTGACGGCACGATCTCTCGTGAGGTGACGGCGGACATCTATTCGCTGGTCAAATTCAAGCGGTCCAACCAGAACACCTGTATCAACCAACGCCCGATCGTTCAGGTCGGCGAAAGTGTTAAGAAGGGACAGGTCATTGCCGACGGTCCCTGTACCGACCGCGGAGAACTTGCCCTCGGGCGAAACATTCTCGTGGCATTTATGCCATGGCGCGGATACAACTTTGAGGATGCGATACTTGTTTCCGAGCGGCTCGTTAAGGACGATTACTATACATCGATCCACATCGAGGAACTCGAGATCGAGGCCCGCGACACCAAGCTGGGCCCTGAAGAGATCACGCGCGATATCCCCAATATCGGTGAGAACATGCTTCGCGACCTTGATGAATCCGGAATTATCCGCATCGGTGCCCAGGTCAAACCCGGCTCGGTGTTGGTCGGAAAGGTGACGCCGAAGGGCGAAACCCAGTTGACCGCGGAAGAAAAACTTCTGCGGGCTATCTTTGGCGAAAAGGCCGGTGATGTTAAGGACGCATCGCTGACATGCCCTCCGGGTATTGACGGTACCGTTGTCGATGTCCAGATCTTTACCCGAAAGGGGCAAGACAAGGACGAACGAAGCCTGGACATCGAAGGGATGGAGGAAGAAGGCTTCCAACGCGACCTCGAGGATGAGATCCGGATCCTGCAGGAACAGCGTGACGAGCGTATCTTCGAGCTCTTTGACGGCCGAAAGCTGACAAAGGACCTGGTCGATGGTAAAGACGTCATTCTAAAAAAGGGTGAAATGCTCAACCGCGAGGTGCTGAGGGGTGTAGATGTCAAACTGCTCCGAAAGGCCGAGGTTTCGGCTGGCTCGATCGACATTTCCGGCGAGGTTAAGGAATACGAACAGCGTACGGAACGCCAGATCAACATTCTGCGTGATATTTACGACGAAAAGATCACCAAGCTCAAACAGGGTGACGAGCTGCCCCCGGGCGTTATCAAGATGGTCAAGGTATTTGTCGCCATGAAGCGTAAGCTTTCTGTCGGCGATAAGATGGCCGGACGCCATGGTAACAAGGGCGTTATTGCACGCATCCTTCCTGAGGAGGATATGCCTTACCTGCCGGACGGAACTCCGGTCGAGATCGTGCTCAATCCGCTCGGTGTGCCGTCGCGTATGAACGTCGGACAGATCCTCGAGACGCATCTCGGTTGGGCTGCCCGCGTACTCGGTCTTCACTTTGCAACTCCGGTTTTCGATGGTGCGAGCGAAGAAGAGATCAAGGGATACATCGGCCAGGCGAACGACAGATACGACGAACTCGGGATTCCCGCATCCGTTGGTCCATCCGGAAAGACGCGGCTATATGACGGAATGACAGGCGAGCAGTTTGAGCAGAAGGTGTGCGTCGGCTACATTTATATGCTCAAGCTATCGCACCTTGTCGACGACAAGATCCACGCCCGCTCGATCGGCCCGTACTCGCTTATCACCCAGCAGCCGCTGGGCGGAAAGGCACAATTCGGTGGACAGCGTTTCGGCGAAATGGAGGTCTGGGCACTCGAGGCATATGGTGCGGCTCACATCCTGCAGGAATTGCTTACATGCAAATCCGATGACGTGGCCGGACGTTCGAAGATCTACGAAACGATCGTCAAGGGAGTATCGAATTTCGAGCCGGGCATTCCGGAATCGTTCAACGTTCTCGTTCGCGAGCTGCAGAGCTTGTGTCTTGACGTTGAGTTGATCCAGGAAGAGGAACTCGATCCGGACGCGATCGTTGCCGGCGTCGATGCACTCGTCGGCGTTGACTAAAATGCCACTGTCCCGGCGTGCCTAGTGCTCGCCGGGACAGTGGGACAACGGACTCAGTAAATACGGGCACTTGAGCGGTACAAGCTAAAAAGCCGCACTGAAACTGGAGAAATATGTTTCGATTTAATCAAGATAATAAAACGCAGCTGACCACGAATTACGAAGCGATCCGCATTAGCCTCGCTTCGCCGGAAAAGATTCGCTCATGGTCGCATGGCGAGGTCACCAAACCCGAGACCATCAATTACCGTACCTTTAAGCCTGAGCGTGACGGGCTATTCTGTGCCCGCATCTTTGGCCCGGTCTCGGATTGGGAGTGTCTGTGCGGAAAGTACAAGAGGATGAAGCACCGCGGCGTGATCTGCGATAAGTGCGGCGTCGAAGTCACACAGTCAAAGGTCCGTCGTGAACGGCTCGGCCATATCGAACTCGCCAGCCCCTGCTCGCACGTATGGTTCTTTAAGGGCCTTCCGTCGCGTATCGGCCATTTGCTGGACATCACATTGCGTGATCTGGAAAAAATTCTTTACTTTGAGACGTACATCGTTGTTGACGAGGGGGACGTTCCTGATCTCAAACAGAAGGACCTGCTGACCGACGAGCGTTTTCGTGAACTGACGCGCGATTATCCGAATCAGTTTGTCGCCAAGATGGGTGCCGAGGCTATCAAGGACCTGCTTGCACAGATCGACATTCAGGAACTGGTTGACGAACTCCGGCAAAAGATGCGCGACGAAACGTCGCAGCAGAAAAAGCTAAAGTATTCGAAGCGGCTTAAGGTTTCGACCTCATTCCTTCGCTCGGGCAATAACCCCCAGTGGATGATTCTCGACGTGATCCCCGTGATCCCGCCCGAGCTTCGCCCGCTCGTCCCGCTGGACGGCGGACGTTTTGCGACGTCGGACCTTAACGATCTTTATCGCCGTGTTATCAACCGCAACAATCGCTTGAAAAAGCTTATCGAGCTGCGTGCCCCCGAAGTTATTGTCCGCAACGAAAAGCGAATGCTGCAGGAGGCGGTCGATGCTCTCTTCGACAACGGACGCCGCGGCCGCGTGCTGCGTGGTGCGAACAATCGCCCGCTCAAATCGCTGTCCGGAACGCTCAAGGGTAAACAGGGCCGCTTCCGCCAGAACCTGCTCGGGAAGCGTGTCGATTACTCGGGCCGTTCGGTTATCGTGGTCGGTCCAGAGCTTAAGCTGCATCAGTGTGGTTTGCCCAAAAAGATGGCTCTTGAGCTGTTCAAGCCATTTATCTACAACAAATTAGAAAAAGATCAGCACGCCGCGACCATCAAGCAGGCGCGCGAAATGGTCGAACGCCAGGAGCCGATCGTCTGGGACATCCTCGAGGAAGTTATTCGCGAACATCCGGTGCTTCTAAACCGCGCTCCGACGCTTCACCGTCTGGGTATCCAGGCATTTGAGCCGGTACTTGTCGAGGGCAAGGCCATCAAGATCCATCCGCTCGTCTGTACGGCTTTCAACGCCGACTTCGACGGTGACCAGATGGCTGTTCACATTCCGCTTTCTGCCGAAGCACAAATCGAGGCCAGCGTTCTTATGCTCGCGTCGAATAATCTGCTTTCGCCAGCCAGCGGCCAGCCGATCGCGGTTCCGTCACAGGACATCGTTCTCGGATGTTATTATCTGACGCTCGCCCGCGATGAAATGAAGGGCGACGGCAAGGCTTTCGGCTCTATCGACGATGTGCTTCTCGCTCTTGACGCAGGTGCTGTCGAAACGCAGACCAAGATCAAACTGCGATGGCGCGGCGATCTGATCGATATGACGCTCGAGCACAATCCTCAGGATGTCATGCGTGCGACGGCCCGGGAAAATGTCGACCTCGTGCTCGATACCACGGTCGGCCGAGCCATCTTTAATGAACGTCTGACGCGGGACGGGTTGCCGTACGTAAATGGCGTTTTTAAGAAGAAGGGTCTCCAGTCGCTGGTAACGTTCTGTCATCTGCGGCTTGGCCACGAACAAACCGTTGCGATGCTCGACGATCTCAAGACGATGGGCTTCCTTTACGCCACCAAGGCGGGCGTTTCGATCGGCATTGACGATATGGTGACTCCCGCTAGCAAGGCGGGCATCATCGAAAAGGCCCTGAAAGAGGTCGAAAAGCTTCGTAAACAATATGAAGACGCGACCATGACCGATCTCGAACGTACCAATAAGGTCACGGCCATCTGGTCGGATGTTACCGATCACGTTGCAAAGGAAATGTTCGCCGCCATGCACACGCGTGAGGACGAGCGTAAGGAACTAAATCCGATCCTGGTTATGGCCGATTCGGGTGCTCGTGGTTCTGACGCTCAGATCCGCCAGCTCGCCGGAATGCGCGGACTGATGGCCAAGCCGTCAGGCGAGATCATCGAGAATCCGATTCTTGCAAACTTCCGCGAGGGCCTCGACGTTCTGCAGTACTTTATTTCTACGCACGGTGCCCGTAAGGGCCTTGCCGATACGGCCCTCAAAACGGCCGATTCGGGCTATCTTACTCGCCGTCTGGTCGACGTCGCCCAGGATGTCATCGTTTCGGAACAGGATTGCGGCACGCTCCGCGGTGTCTGGGCCGAGGCCATCATCCGCAACGGCGAAGAGGTCGAATCGCTTCGTGACCGCATCGTCGGCTGCACCTCGCTCGACGATATTATCGATCCGGTCGACGGAACAGTGATCGTTGAGGCAAATGCTGAGATCAACGAGGAGCTTGGTTCGAGTGTGCAGCTATCCGGACTTCAGAAGGTCCGCATTCGCTCGGCACTGACTTGCGAATCGCGACGCGGCATCTGCGTTAAGTGTTACGGCCGTAATCTCGCCACCGGCAACACGGTCGAGATCGGTGAGGCGGTTGGCGTCATCGCGGCACAGTCGATCGGCGAGCCGGGAACGCAGCTCACGATGAGAACATTCCACGTCGGTGGTACCGCTCGTCTCGAGCAGGAAACAAAACACGCTGCGGCTATGGATGGCACGGTTAAGTATCTCGGGGATCTCAAGGTCATCAAGAATCGTAACGGCGAAATGGTCTCGATGCGTCGTCAGTCGGAGCTTGCTCTGGTCGACGAACGCGGACGCGAGGTCGCCCACTATAAGGTTGTCTACGGTGCTGAGGTCCACGTTAAGGACGGTCAAAAGGTCAAGGAAGACGATGTGCTCGTGACGTGGGATCCTTTCACCTTTGCCATCCTCACCGAGGTCAAGGGTACGGTCAAGTATCAGGACCTTAAGGAAGGCAAGACTGTTGAAGAGGAGATCGATAAGGTCACCGGCCAGAAACGCCTCGTGGTTAAAGACTCGGATGAGAAAAACCAGCCGCGTCTCGAGATCCGCAGCGGCAACAAGGTCCAAAAGACCTACCAGATGCCGATCCGTGCCAACCTGATCGTCGAGGACGGCCAGGAGATCGAACCGGGCGATGTGATCGCAAAGATCCCGCGTGAGACAACCAAGACCAAGGATATCGTCGGCGGTCTGCCGCGTGTCGTCGAGCTTTTCGAGGCCCGCCGCCCCGGGGAAACGGCGATGATGTCCGAGATCAACGGGACGGTCAAATTCGGGCCGATCGCAAAGGGTAAACGTAAGATCATCGTCATTGGCGACGATGGCAGCGAACGCGAATACGATATCCCCCGCGGTACGCACATCAACGTGCAGGAGGACGACCGTGTCCGTTCGGGCGAACCGCTGATGGACGGTCCGCTCAACCCGCACGATATTCTGCGTGTTCTCGGAACCGGTGCTCTGCAGAATTATCTTGTGAATGAGATTCAGGAAGTCTATCGTTTGCAGGGCGTGAACATCAATGACAAGCACATTGAGGTCATCGTCCGCCAGATGCTTCGCTGGGTCAAGATCAAAGAGGTCGGCGATACCGAATTCCTTCTTGAGGAACAGGTAGACCGCTTCCGTTATGACGACGAGAACCGTCGTGTACAGGATGAGGGCGGCCAGACGTCAGTCGGCGAACCGCTGCTGCTCGGTATTACGAAAGCATCGCTTTCGACCGATTCGTTCATTTCGGCGGCCAGTTTCCAGGAGACGACCCGCGTGCTTACCGAGGCAGCCATTTCGGGCCGCATCGACTACCTTCGCGGTTTGAAGGAAAATGTCATCATGGGACGCCTGATCCCGGCCGGTACCGGTATGAAATACTACCGCAACGTGCAGGTCGCGTACGATGCTACGGAAAATCGTAAGCAGGAGGACGAGTTCGACGAAATGGGCGAGTACATCCGCGGCGGCATCGACATTCCGATGCCGGTTGAAGTAACCGGGGTCGCCGATGATACCGACGAAGGCTATGACGAAGCCGAAGAAACCCTCGACGACCTTAGCCTCGAAACAGACGAGGTCTTCGACGACACACTTCAGCCCGGCGCGATCGAGATCGAGGACGACGAGCTATAAAGGAACGCCGGGCATCTTGCCCGCTAAATAAAACCGACCCGGGAGCTTACTACTCCCGGTTTTTTTGTCGTCCGTTCAAGTTGCTCTCGTCGAAGCTCACGCCGTCTTGCCCAGGAGCACCGCATGGTCTACCTAGTCAACGACGATCGGATGGATTTTCCTACAGGCCGGTACTACTACTAACCGCGGTGCCAAATCGGACGCCGCTTCCACGCTGCGTTGAACCGCAGACTGTTAGGAGCATTTCGCCTGACAACTAAATTTTAGTATTTTGGTATTGAAGCTGTGGGCTTCTTTCAGATTATGCGGTTAAATATCTACTGGGGGAAGATGTGATGAGCGAAGAGAAAAAAACAAACGAGAAAAACACAGAGACCATCTGGCAAAATCCACAAGTCAGAAAGGCAGTCATCTATGCCGCCGTACTGATCGTAGTATTCTTGCTTGGGTTCATTCCGATGTGGCTGACCGCGAGTGATCGCGGTGTCCGCCTTGCTGAGACGCAGCGAGAATTAAAACTCGCTCAAATGCATAATACGATTGCCTCATCCGTCATTGACGCGCGACGCGCTGAATATGAACCGGCACGTCAATCGGCGAGCGACTTCTTTACTAACTTGCGGGCCGAGATGGAGCTTGAGAATGATTCGGTTCTAACGCAGGCGCAGCGTGAGAGTTTGAGACCATTGTTCACGCAGCGAGACGAGATAATTACGCTGCTCTCGCGTGGCGACCCTGCTTCAGGGGATCGCATGTCAAACTTTTATTCTTCATATCGGCAAGCTATCAGTGGCTCATCAGAACCACGATAAAAAAGAGGCCTTTTTCCTCTGCCGGATGCGCTCAACAAGTCATTCGAGTGGACTGCCCGCAAGCTTGCCTCTCATCAAAGGAACTTTTCGGGTTTCGTGTAGTGTTGAGGTTATTGATCAATTTTGTTCGACTTATTTTCTCGAACTTGAAATGCACTTGGGCAAGTGTGTAGCATGTTGTGTAGAAGGTCACGTGGCGACAAATTTGGCTCTAGACGCTGAATTGCTCGAACGGGCCTTTAATATAAGTGACGAAAAGACGAAGAAGAGTGCGGTTACACGCGCTCTGTGAGAATTTATTGTTCGTCGCGAACAGCGCCGTTTGGCCGACCGTTTCGGGCGTCTGGGATGGGATGATTCGTTCGACTTTAGCCGGGAATGTTCGCGCTCATGACACTCCGAGTCGGCGCGGTCGATGCCGACGACGATCCGGAGCTAGTGGCGTGGGCGGTTCGGGGCGCACGTTTCCCTGTTCAAGCGAAGCGGTAGTTGAGGAAGAACCCGCAAGGAGGATTTGCGAATGGAATTCGAGCAGCGAGTGGAAGACTTTAGACAGTCGATTCAAGGGAGGCTCATCGCTCCCGGCGACGCGGATTACGACGAGTCGCGCAAGCTCTGGAACGCAATGATCGACAAGCGGCCCGCCCTGATCGTCCAATGTGCCGAAACGTCCGACGTCGTTGGGGCGGTGAACTTCGCCCGTGAGCACAGACTCGTCCTGGCAGTTCGTGGCGGTGGGCACAACGTCGCGGGCAACGCGACCTGCGACGACGGGCTGGTCATTGATTTGCGGCTGATGAACGCCGTCATGGTGAATCCGGACGCGCGGGTGGCGCGCGCTCAAGGCGGAGCGACGTGGCGTGACTTCGACGAGCAGACGCAGGCCCACGGTCTCGCGACTCCGGGAGGCGTCGTCTCCTCGACCGGCATCGGCGGTCTCACCCTCGGGGGCGGGATCGGATGGCTGTCGCGCTCGTTCGGCCTGTCGTGTGACAATCTGGTCGAGGCAGAGGTCGTGACGGCGGATGGAAGTGTCGTCACCGCAAGCGAAAAGGAGAACCCCGAGCTCTTCTGGGGGCTTCGCGGCGGGGGCGGAAACTTTGGTGTGGCGACGCACCTGTCCTATCGGCTCTACCCAGTGACCGAGCTCCTCGCCGGTATCATCATTCACCCGCGAAGCGAAGCTCCCATGTTTCTGCGCGCGTTCAGGGACTTCATGGATAGCGCCCCCGACAACGTCTCCTCCTTTGGCGCCCTCCTTTCGGCGCCGGACGGCTCCCCCGTCGTCGCGGCGTACCTCACCTACAATGGGGAGGCCGCCGAAGGTGAGCGGCTGTTCGCACCGCTACGTCAATTTGGCGCACCCGTCGTGGACGACATCGCCGTCAAATTCTATGCCGACGTTCAGACGGCTTTCGACGCCGGCTTTCCCGAAGGCAAGCGACACTATTGGAAATCGAGCGCAGTGTCCTCGCTCGACGACGACTTGATCGACACGATCATCGACCACGCTGCGAGGGTGCCCTCTCCGTTGACAGCTATCGGTTTCGAGGCGCAGTTCGGGGGCGCCGTGTCGCGTGTACCAAAGGACGCCACAGCTTTTGGGCTTCGGGATGTACGGCACAACTTGGGAATTCTGTCGATCTGGGAAGACGCGGCCCGCGACGACGAAAACATCCGGTGGGCCCGAGACCTTTGGACCGCGATACAGCCACACTCCGCTGGCTCGGTATACGTCAATTACCTCGGTGACGACGAGTCCGACCGCATCGGCGAGGCATACACGAAGTCGCAGTACCAACGCCTGGCCGAGCTCAAGAAGCGCTACGACCCCGAAAATCTCTTCAGCCGAAACCAGAACATTGCACCGGCCTAGCCCGCATGAGGAAAGGCGAGCTAATGTCCCGAGGCGTTTCGGCGGCGGTGTAAAATTCAGGGGCGGGGAACCGGAATATAAAATATCGTTCACGGAACCTGGCGAACATGGCAGCATCGCCGGCGCACGAGCGTCCGGGAACTTGTGGAGAGCGATATTGAAAACATGACTGCTTTTACAACCAATCGCAGCCCTGGATCAAGCGAATTGCGAATACCCTGATCTATTCTCCGATCCCTGAGGCCCCGGATCGGTCTACCGTAAATAAACCCCATGAACTTTGAGATAGCTCTCACCTTAGGAATTCTTCTTGCCGCGGTCATTCTCTTTGCCACCGAAGTTGTGCGGATTGACCTTGTCGGCCTCGGCGTGCTCGTCGCTCTCGCCCTTACCGGCCTGGTAACGTCAGAACAGGCCATCGCCGGTTTTAGCAATCCGGCGGTCATCACGGTCTGGGCTATGTTTATTCTTTCGGCGGGCTTGACGCGGACCGGTGTCTCTGGGGTCATCGGCCGCCAGATGATGCGATTTGCAAAAGGCGGCGACGGGCCGTTGACTGCCGCTTTGATGACCGTCACTGCCATTCTCTCTTCCTTCATGAATAACATCGGCGTCGCGGCAATGTTTCTGCCGATCACGATGGATCTGGCTCGTCGGACCCGACGTCACGCTTCAAAGCTGCTCCTGCCGATGGCTTACGGATCGCTGCTCGGCGGGCTTATTCTTCTGATCGGCACGCCGAGCAACCTACTTGTTCGCGACGCTTTGCGCGAGGCGGGATTGAGGCCGCTGGAGATGTTTGATTTCACTATCGGCGGTTTGGTCATACTCGCTGCGAGTGTTGCGTATATGTCGCTTGTCGGCCGTCGTTATCTGCCCGAAAACTCCTCCATCGATCCACTTGCTGCTGGAAGTGAGCGAAACGGTTTTAATGTTCGCGAGCTATACCACCTAGAGGAACGCCTTGCCTACCTCGTAGTTCCGGAAGAGAGCCCATTGGCCGGAAAATCGCTTGGCGAGAGCCGCATCGGACAGGCTCTCGGTCTCAATGTCCTGAGCATCCGACGCCGCAGCGGCCGCCGAATATCGGCCGAGCCGGATCTAGAAATCAAACCGAATGATCGGCTATTGATCCTCGGACGCCTCGACCGTATCGAAGAGATCGGCACAAACCCGGTCATTGTGGTCGAGGATGAAGC
>JBGSXN010000182.1:0-2262 GCA_041751355.1 Pyrinomonadaceae bacterium | reverse complement strand
TTCTTTTGCAGCGGCAAAGATCTGATCACGAGTCGAATCGCTGGCGTCTAATCGCGCCGAAAGCTTTTTGTCACTTTTGTTGGTCAATTCAAGCGTGTCCTGTTTTACCGTGACTTCCTTGATATCTTTGTTTCTGATCTGCGTCAGTGCGCCGTCAAACGACAATTCCTTAGGCGGTGTAGTCTGTTTCGTCTGCAAATACCAGACGAAAACCAGCGCACTCGAAATTATCATTAACCACAGCAGACCTTGTTTTGCCTTAGAACTCAATTTATAGCCTCCAGATCAACTCGATACCGTGAGTTTCTCAATGGTCTTTTGATGTCGGCAGCCCCCATGGAGTTGTGCTCAATGGTGGCAACTGCCTGTCTCAAGCGCCAACCATCGATTCTAGACCGCTCAAGGTCAATTTTCAACCTTAATTTCCTCATAAAGCAGGCGGCCATCCCGCTTTATCACCTGTCCGCCGGGCAATTCCGCAGCCCTGCCGCTCTTCACGCTCAATACCAAACGAGCAACGGCATCGATATGTTTCAGTTGTAATCGACGCGTAGTTCCACGTCTCTGCCGCAGCCACGAGCGGATAATTTCATATAATTCGCTTTTGGAGCATGCCTTAAGATCCGCAAGAACGAGTTCGGCAGGAAGCGGATCATCGGTTTCAGGCGCCAATCTGTCCGTTATATCCTGCATCAATTTGGCGGTATTACCGAGGGCCTCGACGATACGGGGATTAAAGTCCTGTAATAATGGCAAAAGGATCTTTCGGATCTTGACACGTTTAAAGGCTGTATCTTCATTCATCGTGTCATATCGATACTCAACTCCCTTCGAATGGCAATATGCCTCAGTATCGACGCGTTTAGCCCAGGTCAGTAAAGGCCGGATGAGCAGAGGGTCTTGCTGAAATGGGAGCGTCGACGGCTGAGCACCGTGCCCGTCCGATTCGTCCGGGTCCGGGCCCTTCTCCGCAGCCAGGGCCCTTATAGTCCTCATTCCGGACAAACCATCTGGGCCACTACCCCGCAATAAATTCATCAGAACGGTTTCCGCCTGATCATTGACGGTGTGACCGGTCAGCACCGCAAAGGCATTTAGATTCACCGCCGTTTTTAACAGAAAAGCATACCGCGCTCGGCGGGCATTCTGTTCGAGATTTCCTTTGGTCGGCAAACTTGAGGCTTTTTCGACCGCGAGTTCTATGTTGAGGCTGGTTGCCAGATCACGAACGAAATCCGCATCGGCATCACTCGCGCCATCCCTGAGGCCGTGATTAAAGTGTGCCGCGACTAATCGATGAGCGAGTTTTTTTCGTTCTTTTAGCTCGCTCAGGGCCAGGAGCAGACTGACCGAATCAGCGCCGCCCGAAACGGCCACCACGATCGTCGCTTCACCGAACGGCAACTCAAGCCGGCGCCATTCTGTTATCAGGTTTCGTACAAATTGATGCACAGCTTGGTCAATTATCTTACACGGACGTTCCGATCTGAAAATAAATGGCCCCGCGCGATCACGGGGCCGGGCAACTTCTTACAATTCTCTGTCTAGGCCTCAAATGGGATCTCGGCGTTTTGCAGCACCCCCAGCTCATTTCGGGCCACACGTTCAAGCAGCTTTTCGTCGTCGAACATTTTAAGCAATCCGTTGACCGTGGCGTATCGGGGCTCGTCCGCGATAGTTACCGGAAGGCTGATAAACGACCTCATATACTGGTCAATGCCTTCTAGCAATGCCCCGCCGCCCGTCAGGATGACCCCGCGGTCGTATATGTCAGCCGCCACCTCAGGCGGCAGTTCGGTCAAGGTATCTTTGACCCGAAGTGCTATCCGGCGAACAATGCTCTCGACGATCGGATAGATCTCACCTGAGGTCACCTCGACCGCACCCGGGCTGCCTGTCTGGACGTCGCGGCCGCGAACCTCAGTTGATTTTGAGATATCATCGGGCAAGAACGTCGAGGCAAATGTCGTTTTAAGGAATTCGGTCGTTTCCTCGCCGACCTGCAATCCGCGGTGACGCCTGAGATGAGTGGCGATGGTTTCGTTTATCGCGTGACTGCCGAATCGTTCCGATGTGGAATGAACGATCGAGCCCTTGGCGACAACGGCAATATTCGTGGTTGCCGCTCCAAAATCCACGATCGCCGATGCCCGCTTGTCCGTCGGTAAAACGCCGGCTCCGAAGGCGGCCGCCAGGCCCTCTTCCATCATAAAAACCTTGCCGATGTGGGCCTCATCGGCGGCATTCAGCAGGGCACGCTGT
>JBGSXN010000181.1:0-13922 GCA_041751355.1 Pyrinomonadaceae bacterium | reverse complement strand
AAAGATCCCACGCTGCATATATGCGGGATCAACGCCGTGGACACTGACAAGCCGGCCGAGATTTTGATCCGACACTACCCTTCGGCGGTCGTCGGATCGATCATCGTCTTGACTTCGGCGATGCTGTTTGCGGGGAAACCGCCTCGTTGAGCATGTTCCCGGACCATGTCCTCGTTCGGTGCAATGTAAACACAGTAGATCTTGTCCGCGGTCACATAGCTCTGGAGCCATGTTATTTGCGGGCCGAGTTCCTGGAGGACATTGCAGGAAGTTTGAGATACAGCTTTTAGAGCGTCGGCGGGCGAATTGCCAACGCCTGGAATCTCGCGTTCGATCACATATTTAGGCATAATATTGTTAGTTTCAGCGAAAAATTTTGTCCCCACATGATAGCAGAAATGGCTGTCTGATCGTAACAAACAGTGGGTTGGGATAGAATGTTTATAACTCCTTAGGAAAATGAACTTAGGTTTACGGGGTAAGCCATTTAGGAATAGAAAGTTAAAATGAAAAAAATCTCGTTCGTTTTTGTCCTCGTTTTGTCATCACTTTCAGTCATGGGACAGCAGGCTGCGTTCACGGCGGCCGATTATGCACGTGCGGAAAAAATGCTTGGGTTCAACACAATGCCCCTGGTCGATCGTGCCGGGGTCCGCCCTACGTTCCTTGCGGACGGGCGTTTCTGGTATCGGGTCCTGACGCCCACCGGCAGCGAATTTGTCCTGATCAACCCAGCCGACGGTTCACGTAAAGTGAGCGATTCCCTGGTTAAGCTTGGTGTAACGTCGGCAGTTCCGACTCCGGCTCAAGCGACTGGAAGAGAGGCTCCGACAATTTTATCGCCTGACGGCAAGAAAGCGGCGTTTATCAAAGATCACAACCTTTGGGTTCGCGAGGTTGCTACTGGCCGGGAAACACAGCTTACGGCCGATGGGATCAAAGATTTTGGCTATGCAACGGACAACGCCGGCTGGAGAAAGAGTGACAGGCCGGTATTACTTTGGTCGCCCGATTCCAAGAAGATCTCGACATATCAGCAGGACCAGCGGCATGTCAGCGATATGTACCTCGTCACCACCAATGTCGGGGCCCCGCGTTTGCAGGCGTGGAAATACCCTCTGCCGCAGGATAACCAGGTGATCCTGATCCATCGCGTCCTTATCGAAGTTGACGAGCCAAAAGTCATACGGCTGAAGATCGCCCCCGATGCTCGTCGCGGAACGCTGTGCGACGATATCTCGTGTACCGGCAAATTCGACGATAACGAGTGGAGCCCCGACTCGACCAAACTCGCTTTCGTCAGCAGCTCTCGTGACCATAAAGAGGCTAAATTCCGCATCGCCGATGCAGCCACGGGCAACGTCCGCGAGGTGTTCGAGGAAGTTGTTAAAACCCAGTACGAATCTGGTCAGGGAGCGATCAATTGGAAGTTTCTGCCGGCCACCAATGAGGTAGTCTGGTATTCAGAACGCGACGATTGGGGGCATTTGTACCTTTACGATCTGACGACAGGCAACGTCAAGAGTCAGATAACCAAGGGTGATTTTGTTGTTACGCGACTTCTCAAAACGGATGAGAAATCACGCGTTCTTTATTTTGAAGCCAACGGCCGCGAAAAAGGCCGCGATCCGTATTTCACCCATTTTTATCGAATCGGTCTTGATGGCAGTGGCCTGACTCTTTTGACGCCCGAGGACGCCCATCATCAGATCACTCTGTCGCCCGACGAGCGATATTTTGTCGACAACTTCTCAAAGCCTGACGCGCCGCCGGTTGCTATTCTTCGCGATATGACCGGAAAGCCCATCACGATTCTCGAAACCGCGAGCATTTCTCGGCTAACAGCCACGGGCTGGAAGGCTCCGTCTCCCGTAACCGTTAGATCTGCCAACGGCAGATGGGACCTTTACGGCCTGATGTTTACGCCGACCAATTTGGAAATGTCGAGGAAATATCCCGTCGTAAACTATATATATCCCGGCCCGCAGGCGGGCGGTGTGGGCAGCCGGGCGTTCTCGGCGGCACGGAGCGATCATCAGGCTCTGGCGGAACTCGGATTTGTAGTTGTGGTGATCGACGGCCCCTGCAACCCGGACCGGTCCAAGTCGTTTCACGACTCGTGTTATGGCAATATGGCCGACAACACGCTCGCCGATCAGATCGCGGGCCTGAAGCAGCTCGCCGCGAAATATCCGTATATGGACCTCACCCGCGTCGGTGTTTGGGGGCATTCCGGCGGAGGTTTCGCTGCGGCGGCGGCAATGTTCCGATATCCCGATTTTTACAAGGTCGGCGTTTCCCAATCGGGCAATCATGACAACCGCAACTACGAAGACGACTGGGGCGAAAGGTACATTGGCCTCAAGAAATACGACGCGAACTGGAAATCCAATTATGAGGATCAGGCAAATCAAAACCACGCCAAGAACCTGAAGGGCAAACTTTTGCTGGCCCACGGCGGAATGGACGATAATGTGCCGCCGTATAATACGTATCTCGTCGTTGATGCCCTGATCAAGGCAAATAAGGATTTTGACCTGCTAATTTTCCCTAATGCCCGCCATGGCTATGGGGCCTCAAATTTCTATATGACCCGCCGGCGATGGGATTATTTTGTAAAGCATCTGCTCGGAGCCCAGCCGCCGAAAGAATACGAGATCAGGTCCAGGCCCGATCCGCGGCTTAGCCAGTAATAGAGAATATCGCCAACTTTCTCCCGCCGCGGTGGGATAAGATCAGTCATCCTCTTGAAGCTTATCGCCGGCCTCAATTTCGGTGGCGAGGCGTTCTTTGGCTTCAAATCTCATGCTCAGGAAGTAGCTGCAGGCGGCAGTGACAAGGAAAAAGAAGATTCCGTCATAATTATTCTGCCAATAAAAGTAGACGGCTATCGCCAACAGAAAAAAGGAAAGTATCTGAAATATACGTTGAGTTTTCACCTTGACCGTAAGTTTAACTTATCCAGCCTTGCGTGCGACATTGGCGAAACTTTCTCCTCTGAAAAATGCCCCTATCGCCTTAAATAACCGGCCGATGGCACGAAACACCCGCGGAGCAAACCAAATAAAGAACAGCAGAAAAACAATAAGGACCACCGAGATAGCGATCGGTGCAAATACCGCCAATGCGGTCCCAACCACAGCTACGGCATCCTCGACGATCGATAGAAACCAATTAGACACCGGTTCGGGAGATAAATTTGCCCCAACCCTAAGGGCCGATTTGGTGCCGTGTGACGATAAGGCAAGCCCTCCGCCTAACAGGGCCGCGACGATATAGACGCTCTGTTCCATCTCATTCGTTGCCGCATAGGCGACTATTGCCCCGGCAGGCACACGGATGAAGGTGTGTATCACGTCCCAGACGCTATCGACATAGGGAATCTTGTCCGCAAAAAACTCGACGACATAAAGCCCGGCGGCGATGCCAATGATCCACCAGTTATCAAGGACATCGAGGCCGCCGGGGAGTTTCGTGGCCCCGAATTTCTGCAAAAGCCCGAGCACCGAAACGGTCGCGTAGAGATTTATCCCCGTGGTCCACGCAGTGCCAAGTGCCAGGCTGATCGTCGAAAACCATTCCATCGCTGTTCCTCCGGTATCTATGCAGATCTAATCCTCGTGATCCGCAAGACGAATTTACGATGCGTCGTCCTCGTCAGTTCCGGAATCTTCCTTCTTAAAACCGAATTTCTCAAGCCGGTACTGCAGCGTCCTGAAGGTGAGGCCGAGTAATTTTGCCGATTTGGTGATGTTATTATCGGTCCGTTCCATTGCCTGCATTATCAGGCTGCGTTCGACATCTTCAAAGTTTACTCCCTCGGCAGGCAATTTGAACTGGTCGCCCGAGGATGCAGACGTGCCCAGTACCATTTCCGGCGGCAGGTCCTCGAGGGTGACCGTATCGTTCTCGCACAACAATATCGCTCGCTCGAGCGCCGATTCGAGCTGGCGAACGTTTCCCGGATAATGATAATCCTCGAGCAGACGCCGGGCGTCGGCGTTAATAGATATCTTTCGCTTGGTGCCGCGGGTGTGTTTTGCCACAAAATAATCAATAAGTACCGTAATATCGGTCCGCCGTTCTCTAAGGGCCGGAAGTTCGATCGATAGAACATTCAGCCGGTAATAGAGATCCTCGCGAAAGCGCTTTTCCTCGACCATGTGGAGCAGATCGCGGTTGGTGGCGGCGACTACACGAACATCGACATCGATATCGCGAATACCGCCGACACGCCGGATCTGTTTTTCCTGCAGCGCCCGCAGTATCTTTGCCTGCAGCGAAATGTCGAGTTCGCCGATCTCATCTAAAAACAGCGTTCCATTGTGCGCGATCTCGAATAAACCTTTCTTGTCGGCAACGGCTCCGGTAAAAGAACCTTTTTCGTGTCCGAACAACTCGGATTCGAGCAGATTTTCATTGATCGCGGCACAGTTGACGGCCTGAAAGGTCTCGCTCGATCTCAGGGAGTTTGAATGTATCGAGCGGGCTATCAGTTCTTTTCCGGTTCCGCTTTCACCGCGGATGAGGACGGTCGAATTGGACTTGGCGATCTTTAAGATCAGCTTTTTCACCTTGTCCATTTCCGGTGAAACGGAAATGATCTCAGCATCTAACGTCGTTAGTTTCTTTAGTGCCCGTGAGACGGTTTCGAGCAGCTTCTCGCTGTCGTACGGCTTTTGAAGATATTCGAAAGCTCCGAGCCGCAGTGCGTCGACAGCCGAATCGATGGTGCCGTGGGCCGTGAGCAGGATAACGATGATCGACTTGTCGAAATCCGTGAGCTCTTTGAGCAGGTCCAGCCCGCTCATGCCCGTCATCTTGAGGTCGGTCAAGACAAGGTCGAAATGTCGGTCGGCGACAAATTTCATCGCCGCCTCGCCTGAGCTTGCCGTCGTTACGTCGTACCCCTCGCCTGAAAGAATTGTCTCCAATATTTCTCGCTGATTTTTTTCATCATCAACGACCAGAATTGATTTTCGTGACATAAGACCAGTTTGAAAGAATTTTGCTCCTTTTGCCTTTAACTTCTGATTATAGCAACCGACGCCTGATCACTGTGCCGCCGGCAAAGTGACTGTAAATTTTGTTCCCTCACCGACTTTCGATTCGACATTGATGTCGCCGTTGTGGGTCTCGACGATCTTTTGCACGATCGCCAGGCCGAGTCCGGTGCCTGTTTCCTTTGTCGAAAAATAGGGTTCGAATATATTTGAGAGGTTTTCATCGGAAATGCCGTTGCCTGTATCCGATATTTCGAAATCGACGACATTCACGTTGTCCGCCGTTATCTTGACGCCGAGATGTCCACCGTCGGGTTCCATAGCCTGGACGGCGTTGATGAAAAGATTATTGAATACAGATCTAAGAAATTCGGGATCGCCCAGTATTTGCCCGACATTTTCGTGTTCCACTATCCCGATCGTAATGTTCTTTTCAGCCGCGTCGGCCTCAATTATCCTTAGCGAATCTTCCACCACTTTTCGGGCATCGATCGGCCTGAGATCGGTTCGTGCCGGCCTCGAATAGTTAAGAAAGTCCGAGATCTGGTTGTTTATCCGGGCGACCTCGTCCTTAAGCTGAGAGGTCAGTTTGTCGAAAGTCGCCTTTCGATCCGGGTCCGGAGGGGCGAACTTAGAACGAAGGTGGTCGAGGGTCAGGTTAATGTAATTTAACGGATTACGGATCTCATGCGCGATGGCCGAGCCCAGCCGGCCAACCACGGCCGATTTTTCGGCCTGCTGCAGTTTAGCTTCGAGGTCTCGCTTTTTCTCAAGCTCGGCGGTCATCTCGTTAAATCTCGAGGCGAGCCGACCGACCTCATCATTGCGTCCAGCATCCGGGATCCTGACAGACAGATCGCCCTCGGCCACAGCCCGGGCGGCCGCCGCCAAATTCGAGATCGGCTTTGCAAACCACCAGACAAGCAGAAATGTCACCAATGACGAGGCCAGCAATACGCCGAGGGTAACAATTAAGGGCTGAGCGGCCCGCCAGATCACCTCAGACCGGTCGTTTTCGAGAAGGACCATCACATACCAGCGTCCAAAGCTGGTCGGGATCGGCACCGCGTGGGCCTCCTGATCGCTTTTCTCATTCTCAGCGTTTTCCTGGTTGGGAAACTGCTGCAGGTCCGCGCCGAGCCGAGCCCCTTCCATCAGCGGGGGAAGGTCGTCAATATCGGCCAAATTCTTGTAAACAAGATCACCGTTCTCGTCAGTTGTCGGCAAATAATCGGGGTTGAGGCTGTCCCAGATCTGCCACTGATGATCGATGACTATAATGTCCTTGATGCGCTTGCGGGCTTTTTCGTCGAGATAGGCCTGATCGGTTTGTGTGATGAGGTCTTGAACGCGGTCGCGGCTTGTTACACTGCCGATACCCAACGCGATCGCTGTAACGATCATTTGCTCCTGCTCTTCGCGGAGAATATCGTTCTCATTCTGGGTGACAAGATTTAAATAATATTGGACACCGAGCGTCGCAACCAGCATAGCTGCAAGGATCACAAGTAGACGTCCGCGGAATGTGCTGAGAAAATACATTGATACCTGGGATAAAATTTATTTATACATCTTATAAAAACCGCTTGCCATGCCCGCTGGTTGAATGTTATATTCAACGATAGTTTTTAACAACGCCGTGAGCGGTGTAAAATCGACTGGCCGACATTTCGGCCGCCTCAAGCATTCCAAAAAATTTAGTCCTTTTCGATCGAGGTAAAGCATGAAGTTAATGTTCCCGAAAAACTCTTGTGTCGTTGCGCTGTCGGCACTTTTTCTACTTTGTCTGGTAATGACCTTTGGGGCAACGGCCCAGACGAAAAAAACAGCCCCGAAAAAGCCCGCCGACAAGAAAGCTGTAACTCCCGCCAAAGATACAAAGAAAAAAACTCCCGCAACTCCAACGGCGGCAGACAAAAAAAAGGCCGCTGCAGCCGCCAAAACTAAAGAAACCGCCAAGAGTAAAGCAAGTGACAAGGACAAGAAATCAGCAGACGTAAAAGGAAAAGCCCCAACAGCAAAAGACAGAAAAGATCCGAAAAAGGTTGCCGAATCCAAGAAAGCGGCCGCTGAACGCAGACGAATCGAGGCTGAAAAGCGGGCCGCCGCGTTAGCCGAGCAGCGCCGCCGCGAACAGGCTGCGCGCGAAGCGAGAGCCCGACAGATCGCTTTCGAACGAGGCCTTAGAACAGAAACGGTTGCGAATATCGCTAAAGACAATACCGATGGCGAGGATCTAGCCATCCGTGCCGAGGCGATCAAAGCCCTTGGTTCGCATGCCGGCTCGGTGGTGGTCATGGAGGCACAGACAGGCAAGGTGCTGACGATCGTAAATCAGGACTGGGCGATCCGCGATAGCCAGAAACCCTGTTCCACGATCAAACTCGTGACCGGCGTGGCCGGGATCAATGAGGGGGTTATTAATAAGGAAAACGGTGCTATAAATGACCGGCCGTCGCGGCGTGATCTCGACGATGCCCTTGCCCATTCTGATAATCCATATTTTCAGCGTGCCGGATCGATTTTTGGCAACAGCAAGATGATCCAATACGCCCGCCAGTTGGGGCTCGGCGAAACCACGGGAATCAATTCCGAAGGTGAAACAGCCGGCAAGCTAGCCATAGGCAACAACAATCCGAGAATCTATTCGCACGGGGACGATTTTGAGGTATCGACTATACAGCTTGCTGTCATGGTGTCTGCTATTACTAACGGCGGGCTGCGTGTAATACCGCGTATCCCAAGAAACGAGATCGAGAAAACTAAGTTTCAATCCTTCTACCGGCAAAAGGTCGAGCTTCCGAAACAGAATCTTCGGCGCGTGATTCCGGGTATGATGGGAGCCGCAGAATACGGAACTGCCCGCCGCGGTATGGATCAAGGGCTAGGCGTCGCCGGTAAGACCGGTTCGTGTATCAGCAAGGGAACCTGGGTCGGCTTGTTCGCCTCAGTTGCTCCGATCGAAAACCCCAAATATGCAGTCGCGGTAATTACCCGGGGCCAGAGTGAACGCGGCCGGATGGCTGCCGCTGTCGCCAGCAAGATCTACGCGGCCCTCGGCAAGCAGATCGTGCGAACCGACCGCAATCTCGCTCAGACAGAGTTCAAGCTACCGCCGCGCTTTCCTGTTAACACAGCAGTTGCCGCGGCCGTGGAGGAAGAGGATGATGACGACGTTGATGGAAAGGCCAACGCTAAAGTTGCCGGAGGGTTGGGAGAATCTGGGAATGTGGGCGGTGATGTGAGTGCATCTCCCGCCGTGAGGCAAGTCCCCGTCGTCAAACCGGATGACAAAAAGCTAGTGACAAAAACGGGAATTTCGAGGCCGATTTTTCCTCCTGTAGTTATCACATATGACAAAGAGGGCTCGGAAACGAAAAGCGACAAAGGCACGAAGCCTTAAAAACCTCGGAACTTCAATATTCATTAACGCCGGTTGTTGCTACATTACAGGAACACCGGCGTTTTTTTGAGTAAGCGAGCGATAAAACTTGACACTGGTATGAGTCTTACGGGATTATTTAGCTTTTCAGAATAATTCGCCTAATTCGTCATTTTCTGAGGCATATTGGAATTTATCACGCAAAGAATCTAGCAACTTTTTGAGACAGGGTAACATCTGAATTTACGCGAAACTACTGAGCCTGGATGAGGCAGGAAAGTTAGCCGGGAAGAAAGAAATTTAAGGGGTGAAACCCTGAGGAAGGTACAAATGAAAACGATTTTTAGACACTTAAATATTGCGCTTCTGCTGGCTGCCGTTGTCAGCCTCGGAGCTGTGGGTGGTTTCGCACAGGATGACCCTTGTGGTGATGCTGAGGGTCAGCTGGCGTTGGGTGATAAATTCAGGGCCGAGTTTCCGAAAAAGGACGTGGCTGGTCGAAAGGCTGCCATTGCTACCGGCAAGCAGTTTTTAGAGAAGTATGGCTCGTGTGAGTCAGCGGCAGACATGGCCACGTATCTTAAGACCAATCTGCCCACGATGGAGAAGAACTACAGTGCGATGGTCGAGGCCGAAGCCAAACAGGCCCTTTATAATCGGTTTGACGCTGCGGTCAAGTCCAAGAATTGGGACGATGTTTATGCCAGCGGCAGAGAGATACTTGCCAAGGAACCGGATCAACTCGACCTTATGATCACGTTAGGATCGATAGGTTATGACGAGCTATTTGCGGGCCGAACAAATTTCAAATACAACGACGAGACAATTCGTTACGCAAAACAGGCAATTGCGGCAATCGAGGCAGGTAAAACGTCCAAGACCTTCGGCCTGTTCGACTGGAGCTTTAAGGACAAACAGACGGCACTGGCCGAGCTAAACCTGACAATTGGTTACCTTACCCAGGTGGCCGTAAAGAACAAGAAAGAAGCCCTGCCGTATCTGTATAAGGTGACGCAGAGCACGACGCCAGCCGCCAAAAATCCGGTACCGTACGAATTGGTTGGTAAGTTTTATTTTGATGAACTGAACCTGTTGGTCGAAAAGATCAAAGCAGCCGAAGCGACTCAGAATCCGAACGATACAGTCGAAGTGGCACAGAAGAAAGTAGATGACATCAAGGCTCTCGTCGCCATGGCAAACGGTACTGCTGAAAGAGCAATGGATGCTTTTTCGCGGGCTTTCACTAATGCCGATCCGAAGGCCCTCGAATATAAGAAGTTGATGAAGACCAACGTTGAGGCAGCTTACAGACTCAGGTTTGGAAAGGTTGACGGCGTTGACAGCTGGATCGCGAGCGTGGTTAACAAACCGTTTCCGAACCCGACATCGCCCATCACACCCGTAAGCGACCCGGAGCCTGTAAATACGGCGACCACGTCGTCCGTCGCAACAGTCGCTCCAGTCGTGCCGGTGGCGACAGTAAGCAAGCCTGTCACCACCACCGCAAAGCCAGTTTCTACAAAGACGGTGGCGAAGAAGAAGACCAGGTAAACTTGTTTCCAGAGTATCTAAAAATCGGTCGGGCATGTCGCAATACATGCCCGGCTTTCCTTTTTCTCTTTCACTCCTTAAAATTAGCCTCAATGTCTGCGAATCTGGCAAAGTTAGAAAATCTGATAGGCCATAAGTTTGCCGATCCGCGCCATCTGGAACGTTCGCTAACGCACCGGTCCTGGGCGTTTGAGAATTTGCCCGGGGCCGACGATGAGACGATCCGCGATTCGGAGAATGAATCGATGGAGTTCCTGGGCGATTCAGTGCTGGGCCTGGTGATCGCGGAACAGCTTTTTGTAGCGCATCCGAAGAAAAACGAGGGTGATCTGACGCTGATGAAACACCATCTTGTCAGTACGCCCACACTGGCAAAGATCGCCGGCGAGCTGGATCTGGGTGCCTACGTTCGTTTTGGTCGAGGCGAGGTAAAGACGGGCGGCAGAAAAAAGATGGCCCTGCTCGCAAATTCGCTCGAGGCTGTGATCGCGGCCGTGTTCCTGGATGGTGGTTATTCGGCGGCCCGCGTTTTTATCAGCCGTATTTTTAACGAAGAACTTCGGAGCGCGACACCGACCAACTCGGTCGACTACAAGACTATGCTGCAGGAATTGCTTCAGTCTGAGCATTTATCTGCACCGAGTTATAATGTTGTGAAAACCGAGGGCCCGCCGCATGACCGCACTTTTTCGGTCGAGGCGACCTGGAAGACCGGGAGATCCAGGGGCGTCGGAAACTCTATAAAGGCGGCTGAAATGATGGCGGCGGCCGAGGCGTTTCGCGAACTAAATGGGGGCTCGGCGACACGGCCGAAACGTTAGGTACAGTTCTAGAGTAATATTTATATATGAGCAATACTGACACCGAGGTAAAAGCTGAACCAAAACCTGTGGGGCCGCCCAAATCTACCTTTCGAGAATATTTCGAATCGTTCGCGGTCACGCTGATAATGGCCATTTTCGGGATGACGTTTATCCTGCAGGCGGTTACCGTTCCGACCGGTTCGATGCAGAATACTATTCTCGTAGGCGATTACCTGCTCGTGAACAAGTTTATTTTTACGCCGGGCGGGTATGAACTGCCATTTCTGCCCCAGCGTGAGATTCTTCGCGGGGACATAATCGTGTTCAAGTATCCCGGCAACAAGGTTCGGCCCGAAAATGACAGCTCGCGGGGACTGATCCCTTACCAGATCAATTACGTAAAACGTGTGATCGGGCTGCCAGGCGAGACCATCGAGTTTAGGGACAATCAGGTTTTTATAAATGGCCAGCTACTGCCGGAGCGTCGTTTTATGGGCGATGCGTCCGACGATCAGTCGGCGCTAACCGTGACAGAATTTGAAGAGTCACGACCTGAAGACCAGTACAGCGTTTATTACTCGCAGGAAACGATGGATGCCGTAAAAACTGGCCAGCGTCTCTCACGTCGTGGGTATGAATTCGGCGTTCAGGGTAAACCTATGCAGGTCCCGGAAAACAGCTTTTTTGTGATGGGCGACAGCCGCGACAATAGCGAAGACAGCCGTTATTGGGGTTTTGTGCCCCGCGAGCTGATCATCGGGCGGGCGATGTTCGTTTATTGGTCGTGTGACAGAGGAGCGTCGAACGGCGGTTTTTTCGCATGTGTAACTCATCCGCGGCTCGATCGAATCGGCAAGTTTGTTAAGTAATAACTAAAAAGTTTTGATCAAGCAGGCGGTCCGAGACCGCCCTTTTTTGTATGGCTATCATCTTCAACGCTGAAGTCTCGGACGCCCTTCGCGACGGCAAGCCTATCGTTGCCCTGGAATCGACGGTGATAGCCCACGGCCTCCCATTTCCGCAAAATATTAAGACAGCTCGCCGTCTGGAAGCCATCATTCGCGATAATGGTGCCATTCCTGCGACCATCGCTGTTTTCGATGGAGACTTTACGGTGGGCTTGAGTGATGCGCAACTGGAGACTCTCGCGACGGACAACTCTGTTCGGAAAATATCGCGGCGTGATCTTTCTATTGCTGTCGCCAAACGCTTAAATTGTGCCACGACCGTGGCGACGACGGTATTTATAGCCAATCGCGTTGGGATCAATGTATTTGCCACAGGCGGCATCGGCGGCGTACATCGCGGACCGCTTCCGGATGTATCGGCCGATCTGCCCGAATTGGCCCGAACGCCGATAACGGTCGTCTGTTCGGGCGCCAAGATCGTACTCGACCTTCCGGCGACGCGTGAGTGGCTCGAAACAAACGGCATTACGGTATTGGGGTGGAAGTGCAGTGAAATGCCGGCATTTTATTCCCGAGAGAGCGGGCTGCCTGTGGATGAACAGGTCGATTCGGCAGGTGAAGTTGGCGCTGTAGTTCGTTCACGGGATGAACTCGAGTTGCACGGAGCGATCCTGGTCGCAGTTCCGGTTCCGCCTGAATATGAGATCGCTCGCAGGGAACTAGAGACTATCCTCGCAGAATCCGTTGATCTGGCCGGCAAAACAGGCGTCAGCGGTAAAGAGATCACCCCGTTCCTGCTCACCGAGATGAGCCGGCGAAGCGGTGGACGGACTCTCAGAGCGAATATCGCCTTGCTGGAGGCGAATGCCCGCGTCGCAGCCGAAATAGCTGTCGAACTTCACAGGCATCGGGTTCAGTCAGAGCAATCGACGTGATCTCAATTCGCAGATGCGGTTTTTTCCAGCTTCGCTCTAAGGGCGTTTAAGCGTTTGATGGCCTCTGCTGCCTCGGCGGTGGAGGGAAATTTTGCCAGGATCTCCTTCCAGCTCGCGCCGTCATAGTGGAACTGGCGTGTGGAAGTATTGAACTGATATTTGACCCCGAGCCTTCGATAACGGTCCAGACTGACGAAATTCAAATAGTAGCTGTGCAGAGGCGCACCGGTCGCCGCCATTTCCTTACGGCTCAGTCTCGCTCCGGCATCACGTGATAGTCTGGCAGCGACCTCCTCGAGCAGATCGCCGATTAGACGCAGTATCGACGGGCGGAGTTTTGATTCAGGGTAAAGATCGAAGAACTGGACGGCTACTTCGATCTGCTCAAACCCATTTAAGGCCTGTATGAATGCAGCGAGACGCTGTTCGTCGTCGGCGCGAAACTTGCCAAAAACGGCATCCGCCTGGACCCAGCCGGTTCTCGTCGGCGGCGCCGTGACGCGGTAGAATTTGACGCCGTCTGCATCGGCGACACCGAGAATATGAATTTTTCGGCCGCGCCGCATCCGTTGGATCGAATCGGAAAATAGAGAAGGTGTCAATCGCAGGACCGACAAAGTCTCGTCGATCACCACAGCGGATTTACCTATCTCGGGTGCTTTGGCAGCAGCCGAACGAGAGTTCGTCAGCGCCCTGCGAGTCTGGGCCGTGAGAGGTTCGGTTATTACTAGAGCTAAGATAAATATGCCTGCGTAAATAGGGAGTTTCATAACGTTCTCCGCCGGCGTGTTAATCCGGCCTTTGTTTTGCCCGCTTAACCTTGTCAAGAAATCCGGCGTGATGAAAATGACAGATCGCGACGGCCAGGGCATCGGCGGCATCGTGCGGCGTCGGGATCGTCGGCATTTTTAGGAGGATCTTGACCATTTCCTGTACCTGTCGTTTTTCGGCGTTACCGTAGCCAACGACGGTCTGCTTTACAAGTCTCGGTGCGTATTCGGCAATATCGATGCCCCGCTGTTCCGCCAATAGCAGCATCGTTCCCCGCACCTGTCCGAGTTTTAGAGCGACACCCACATTTACCGCGTAAAACGTGTCCTCAACCGAGAGCACGTCGGGCGAATGTTCGGCCATGATCTCAGCAATGCCGTTATAAATATTCAGCAGCCGTTTCGAGAACTGCTGCCGCGGGTTCGACTTTACAGTTCCGTAACCGACGAGCGCGTATTTTGATCCGCTTCCGTCGACAACGCCCCAACCGAGCGTTTCGCTGCCGGGATCAATTCCTAAAACGCGCATTTATTGCCTTTCAATTCTTTTGACTAAGACAAGATACTTCA
>JBGSXN010000180.1:0-10553 GCA_041751355.1 Pyrinomonadaceae bacterium | reverse complement strand
ATTCTCCTTGAAAATCGTGCTTCTCGCAGGGTTTTTGCTCCGATCGCTTTCCCTATACTACCAAACACCGCGATATCCTTGACATGCATTAGAATTGGAATTATTCTAATCGCACTACCCACAAGGAGTGCGATGAATAATGTTGGAAACTTAGCCTTGACCAAGCAGCGCCAGGCTGTTCTCCAGGTCATCCAGGATTCGGAAGGGCATCTGACCGCAAATGAAGTGTTTGAACATTCCCGCCGCATCCTTCCGGGGATCTCGTTTGCTACTGTATACAATTCTCTGCGCTACCTGAGAAATGAAGGCTTGATCGGAGAGGTCCGATTCGGAATGGATTGCACCCGCTACGACCGCAAACTGACGCGGCACGACCACGCGATCTGTTCTAGTTGCGGCAGCCTCGTCGATCTTGACCTGCCCATTCCGGACGAGTTCTTAAAAAAAGGAGAACGCCTGTCAAAGTTCAAAGCCGAATCGATCGAGGTGGTACTGAGGGGGATATGTCCCGATTGCAATAAATAAGATCACAGAATTCAAAGAGGAAGGTAAACAATATGGAAAATGGTAAAACGAATGGGTCCAATGGCTGTCCCGTGACTGGTGGAATGACATCGACGGGCGGCAGCCGCAGAAGGGGGAATCGAGACTGGTGGCCTGAATCTCTCGACCTCAGCATACTCCGGTCGAATTCCAGCCGGTCTGATCCAATGGGCGAAGATTTTGATTATGCGGCGGAATTTAAGTCGCTCGACCTGGACGCAGTGATCAGGGACCTGCATGTGCTGATGACGGATTCGCAGGACTGGTGGCCGGCCGACTTTGGCCACTATGGCGGCTTGTTTATTCGCCTCGCATGGCACAGTGCGGGCACATATCGCATTACGGATGGCCGCGGCGGCGCCGGCGGGGGGCAGATGCGCTACGCTCCGCTCAACAGTTGGCCGGATAACGCCAATCTCGACAAGGCCCGCCGCCTGTTGTGGCCGATCAAGCAGAAGTACGGACCTAAGCTGTCATGGGCGGATCTGTTCGTCCTCGTAGGCAATGTAGCTCTTGAGTCGATGGGATTCAAAACCTTCGGTTTCGCGGGCGGCAGAAAAGACACATGGGAGCCCCAAGAGCTGTTTTGGGGGCCTGAAGGCACGTGGCTTGGGGACGAACGCTACAGTGGTGAGCGCCAGCTTTCTGAGCCGCTCGGTGCCGTCCAAATGGGCCTTATATATGTAAATCCTGAGGGTCCGAACGGCAACCCGGACCCGGTCGCCGCGGCCCACGACATTCGCGAAACTTTTAAGCGAATGGCGATGGACGATGAAGAAACCGTAGCGTTGATAGCCGGCGGGCACACCTTTGGAAAGACCCATGGCGCAGGCGACCCGTCATTCCTGGGTCCTGAGCCTGAAGGGTCCCCAATCGAAACTATGGGACTCGGCTGGCAGAGTCAGTATGAAACCGGTATCGGCGCGCATGCGATCACGGGCGGACCCGAGGTCGTCTGGTCACAGACGCCTACAAAGTGGAGCAACAACTTCTTCGAAAATCTTTTTGGATTCGAGTGGGAATTGGAAAAGAGCCCGGCAGGTGCACAGCAGTGGCGAGCGAAGGGGGCAGAGCCCACCGTTCCCGATCCGTTCGACCCATCAAAAAAGCGCGTCCCGACGATGCTGACAACGGACCTATCTTTAAGATTCGATCCGGCATACGAAAAGATCTCTCGGAGATTTCTCGAGAACCCGGACCAGTTTGCCGACGCGTTCGCTCGTGCATGGTTCAAGCTGACGCACCGCGACATGGGGCCGATCCAGCGATATTTGGGACCGCTGGTCCCGAAGGAAAAACTGATCTGGCAGGACCCGATCCCGGAGCTGGATCACACGCCGATCGGCGAAAGTGACGTCGCGACGCTCAAGGCGAAGATCCTCGACGCCGACCTGACGGTCTCGCAGCTTGTTTCGACCGCGTGGGCTTCTGCATCGACCTTCCGCAATTCCGACAAACGCGGCGGCGCGAACGGAGCCCGTATTCGTCTCGAGCCGCAGAGGAATTGGGCCATCAACGAGCCGTTCGAGCTTGCGACGGTCCTTACCACGCTTGAGACGATACGCAAAGACTTTGGAAAGACGGTTTCGATGGCAGACATGATCGTGCTCGGCGGCAGTGCAGCGGTCGAGAAAGCGGCGAAGGATGCGAGTTATGATATAACGGTTCCGTTTACCCCGGGACGCATGGACGCGACACAGGAAGACACCGATGTCGAGTCATTTGCTCCACTCGAACCGCGTGCGGACGGTTTTCGCAACTACCTCAGCGGACGGCAATGGATGAAGCCCGAAGAAGAGCTAATTGACCGAGCGGACCTACTGACGCTGACTGCGCCTGAGATGACAGTACTTCTGGGCGGCCTTCGCGTCCTCGGAACGAATGTCGGGAGCTCGAAGCACGGCGTCTTCACCGACAGGGTTGGTGTGCTTACGAACGATTTCTTCGTCAACCTGTTGGACATGACCTATGTCTGGCAGCAGCTCGACGATGAAGGGGTCTACGAGTGCTGTGAACGAGCGTCCGGCGGCAGAAAATGGACCGCCACCCGTGTCGATCTTATTTTCGGCTCGCACTCGGAGCTTCGCGCTATCGCCGAGGTCTACGCCTGTGACGACGCTCAGGAGAAGTTCGTTAAGGATTTCGTAAGGGCGTGGGACAAGGTGATGAACCTGGATCGATTTGATTTGGCGGCCTGATCTCTGGCCTTATTTGGAAGTGGATTGGCGGCCGTAATTGGCCGCCTCTTTTTTTTGCTGTTAGGCGGCTGGCCGAAATACAGCGTGTGGCCCTGATCGTCGTGGATAACGAACTCACCTGTTTGCGGGTCTCGGTCGCAGGCGAATTCTAGGGGGATCGCTCGATCACTGTATCGAATACCGGCATAAAAATCCTGGTATCTGAAATCCAGCGTAAAGCCGAGCTTCTAATCACCCTGATATCCTCCCGAACTATTCTCGCGGACGTCCAAAGAAAAGGACGTAGCCATCAATGTCCTCGATCTCGAATCCGCGAAGGCCGTCGTGCGTGTCTTCGAGAGGTTTGTGAAACTCGACATCGCGTGATCGAAACTCTACGGCCAAAGCATCCGGATCGGGAACATAAAAGTATGCGTCCCATCGCGCGTCGCCCTTACCCACATCACGCGTGCAATTCGGCACGGGTTCGACGCCGATGTCCTTGAACATCAGCATTGCCCGCCCACGTTGTACGATGCCAAAAAAGATATCGTCTTGTTCCGGCCCTTCGAACGCGATCTCGAACCCGAGCCTGTCACGATAGAACGCGAGGGTCGCCGGTACATCCCGCACGATGAAAAACGGCGATACGCCGCCGATGTCTGTCTGAGTCACAACGACCTCCGCATGCGCCCGAATCTGAAGACTGGGCGGAATAGGATAACATGCAATAACAGCGCTAAGAAGGCAGGCAGGATATATTCTCGCGCCTGATCTGGCGGCGGAGAAAACATAGATCATGAAAAAGAAGCTATCATCTGAACAGACCGCGAATCTCCTTGGTGATTTGAAGGAGCGTTTTGAGAAGAATATGGTCCGACACAAGGGCGTTAAATGGGTTGACGTCGAAGCAAGGCTACACTCGAAACCGGAAAAGCTTTGGTCGCTCAGCGAAATGGAACGCACAGGCGGAGAGCCGGACGTTGTCGACATCGATAAGGCAACGGGCGAGTATATTTTCTTTGACTGTTCAACCGAAAGTCCCAAGGGACGAAGGGGCGTCTGTTATGACGCGGAAGCCCTCGCGTCGCGCAAGGAGCATAAACCCAAACACAGCGCGATGGGCATGGCCGACGAAATGGGTATCGACATTTTGACGGAAGACGAATATCGAAAGCTGCAACAGCTCGGCGAGTTCGACTTGAAGACGTCAAGCTGGATCAAAACGCCTTCAGATATCAGAAAACTCGGCGGTGCCCTATTTTGCGATCGCCGCTATGACACCGTGTTTCTGTATCATAACGGCGCCGAGTCTTATTACGCTGCCAGGGGCTTTCGCGGATCCATCAGAGTTTAGGTAGTGAGGACTTAAAACCAAGCCTACCACGGCGCGATCAGCGGAATGAAGCGATCGCCATACCCATCGAGGGTCATGTTCATCGCGGCAATTAGTTTTCTCATATCCGTATCAATTAAGGCTTCGCGATCTCGTATTCAGGCCTCGAGGCCCCGAGCAGCCACTTATCGAACCAGCCGACGATGTGCTGGAGGCGCTCGATCCGGTGCCATGGATTGCCGGTGCGTGACAGATCATGATTGGCATTGGGAAACCGGACCATGACAGTCGGGACCTTGCGATATTTGAGCGCCCGGAAGAGCTCCTCGCCGCCGGCCGCAGGCGGCGTTCGCCAGTCGGCCTCACCGAGAATGAACATCATCGGGGTCTTGATCTTTGCAACGTGCGTGATCGCCGAGCGCTGGCGAAAGCCTTCGACGTCCTCAAACGGAGCACCCTTGAACCATGCGGGCTGAAATTGCGTAAAGTCGGCCGTATACCACCAATTAGCCCAGTCCGATATATCACGCTGCGAAACAGCTGCTGCAAACCGGTCCGTTTGCGTGACGGCCCAATTGGTCAGCACGCCGCCGCCGCTGCCGCCGGTAATTCCGAGCTTCTTCTCGTCGATATAGCCGCGTTTGATGATCTCATCGACCGCGAGCATCAGGTCTTTGTGATCATCGCCCGGATACGCGTGCTGGATGATATTGCCAAAATCCTGGCCATAACTAGTTGAGCCGCGTGGGTTCGGATAGACGACGACGTAACCTTTGGCCGCCATCCACTGGAATTCGTGACTGAAAATGTAACCATACGCCGCGTGCGGCCCGCCGTGGATGTTGAGGATCAGGGGATATTTCTTGTTCGGATCAAAATCAGGCGGTTTCTGCACCCACGTTTGGATTCGCTTCCCGTCGAAGCTCGTGTACCACGCATCGTCGGGTTCGGTGAGGTTGATCTTTGCGAGCAGGGCGTCATTCAAAGCCGTGAGCTGCATTGCATTGCTACCGTTTCTATCGGAAATGTGCAGATCAGTTATCCGTGTCGGCGTTGACCTTGTATAGACGATCCGGTCTCCGTCACGCGTCGCACGGTATGAGAGCACCGCATGATCGCCCTTTGTCACGTCAGTGAGCTTTCCGGTTTCGGCATCGAAGAGTCCGAGATTCAAGCGCCCTTCTTTTGCGTAGCTGACAATGATGCCTCGGCCGTCGGTATTCCAGATCGGGGGGTTGCCGCCCCCGGCGCGAGGCGGTGCCTGGTCACCGGTTAGGCCGCTGCCGATGTCAAAATCGAAGCCCGGCGTAAGATTCTTCGGCTGCGCATTTGGGGCAAGTTCCATTACCCACAGGTCGGGCTGAGTGTACGATTTGACGGGCCGGTGTGCGGCCGATCCTGTGAATGCGACACGCCGCCCGTCGGGGCTGAGGCTCATTGCTCCGACGCCCATTTGAACTTTAGTTAGCAGAGTGGGCGTCCCGCCCGTCGGGCTGACAGAGTAGATCTCGGTTTGAGGGACTTCATCGTAATAAGGCTCGACCGACCGGTTTGTCACGTAATAGATCTGAGAGCTGTCGCGTGACCAGACCGCGCCGCCCTCGCTGAACTGTCCGCTAGTTAACTGCTTCGGTGTCGGTTTATCCTCGGGACGCTGCGGTGCGGGAATGACCCAGATATGACCTGGGCGGCTGGGATCAGTGTAGCCGCCGCTGTCTGAACGATATACAGCCCGCGTGATAACGCGTACGTCAGACACGCGGCCGTCCGCCGGAGTCGGTGTCGGGCGCGGGCCGCGAGCGACATCCTCGGCATTCTGGCTATTGCCAAAAACGATCCATTTGCCATCGGGCGACCATCCCGGGCCGCTGGCACCGCGCGGAATCGAAGTCACTGCCCACGAATCGCCGCCCGCCATCGAAAGCATATATATCTGACCAGCACTGGCCGGGCCAGGCTGTTCGCCAGCGCGTACGAACAATAGGAAGCGGCCATCGGGCGACCAACGTGGGTTGGTATCGCGTGTTCCGCTTGTTATCCGTCTCGGTTGGTCCTTTCCGGTCGTCGTGACCGCCCAAATCGAGGTGTCGTAGTTGGTCTTAGCGGCATTTACCGTGACTTTGACGAATGCCACTGTCGACCCATCGGGCGACACCTGAGGGTCACCGACCCATTGAACATCAAAAAGGTCTCGTTCAGTAATGTTTCGCTTTTGCGCCTCGGCGGCAACGGCAAAAACGAGCAGGATTATAGATAGTGGAACCAGGAACCTTCTCATGCAGATCTCCTTAGACATAATATGGCTGTGATATTGCCAAGTTGAATTTTACTTCCCCGCTGGATTCGACGGAAAAGCTGGGTGAGCTCGCCGCCGTCGGTGATCCTGTCGCCTACGGACGTACTAACGAGGGCCCTTTAATCCAGCGATATCCAGAACCAACCGAAACCCGATGCATCCGTCCCGATAATCGTGCTCTATCTCATAGCGCTTCGAAACCGTACAATGCTCTGCCCAGTTGTGAAAACATCCGCCTCTAAGGACTCATTGCTCACCAGGGCCGACGTACGCGCTTCCGTTTCTCGGTATTAGGCTTACGTCCGGGGTGTAAACATCCTGACACCATTCCCAAACATTTCCCGACATGTCGTACGTACCAAGTTGGTTCGGTTTCTTGAGGCCCACGGGCTGTGTCCAGTCCCCGTGGCGTCGGTCGTACCACGCGACCGAACTCACGTCGTCGCTGCCGCTGAACTTATATCCCTGGGTCCATGCCGGGCCGCCTCTCGCAGCATATTCCCATTCGGTCTCGGTAGGAAGTCGAAACTCGCCTGCCGAAGGTACTTGTTCGGCAATGACGGTGCGAACCGGGCTATCATTCAACCTATGCAGGAATCCTCTATCGCGGGTCAGTTCATCCCATGCGACATTTTCGAGCGGCAACTCGGCACTTTTACGTATGGAAGGGTTGTCTCCGTCCATTACGTGAGTCCAAAACGCCTGAGTGACCGGCAATGTTGCGATAAAAAAGCTATCCACTTCAAGCTCGCGCCGTTTGTCGCCTTCACCAAAACCAAAGGGATGACCGTTTGTACCTGCGACATAGACCATTTCAAAGAAATGCTCTTTCCCGCCAGAATTCCAAGTGTATGTAATCGTGCTGTTCATGCCGCGATTCCCTCAACACGGTTATAAACCGTGTCCCTCTCCACCGCTTCAAACCCTGCGCGTTCGATCATGGTGATGCTCGGCTTTGGCCATCTTTACTTCGCCTTCGGCGGCGTAGGCGTGGGTGAGCTCGCCGCCGTCGGTTATGGTGCCGTCGAGGTCGTTGGCGCCGAAGTGGAGGGGCGGTCAACCTTTACGCAGGCAAGATTTCAACGTAATCACTTCTCGACATCGGACGTGGAATTGGTGTTCCGGATTCGGTTAAATCTTCCAAATGAAACTCGATCGCTTCCTGAATCAGTTGTTTGACCTCTTCTTCGGTTTCGCCGACCGCAACGCAGCCAGGAAGGTCAGGAACATACGCTCCCCAACTCGTTTCGCCTCTCTCAATTACGACCATATATCGCATTTCTATTTCTGAAGTCCCGCCTGTTTCAGAACATTGTTAAGGGTTCCGGGCGGCATGTCAATACTTTCTTTTCCGGCTATGGTCACCGAGCCTGGTTTGATAGGATGATGAAACTGCCGATGGCTGCCTCGAGTTCTGACCAATATCCAACCATCCTTTTCAATCATTTTGATGATGTCCTTGACCTTCAAGCTGCCACTTTCTCCATTCTATTGTAAACCGTATCTCTCTCGACGGCTTCGAAGCCGGCACGTTCGATCATGGTGATGATCTCTTGTTTGGTCATTTTTACTTCGCCTTCGGCGGCGTATGCGTGGGTTAGTTCGCCGCCGCCGGTGTCTTCAAACGCGATGTCGCTATCTTCTTTCCAAAGGCAAAATGCGTACTCTCGCCCGTGCCTCGTCCACAATTATCAAGGCTCCTTAATCGAGCGCGGCCATGTTGTCCCGAAGAACTGAGATTAGAGTCTCGCCAAGACCTGATGGCAAAATGTCTTGCGTCCGAACCTGAATTACACTAGGGCCTGCGGCCTGGGTCAATGCCAGGATCATTCCAAAATCAAGGTCATGGGTGAATACGATGTAGCCGTTTGCCCGGGCGTATTCGATTATCTCGATATCTTCGGCTCGCGGATTACCGACAGTTGACCAATGAACGGAGTCGATATTCGCATCGGTCAACGCTCTCACCCAGACCGGTGAGAGATTCATGTCAATCAGAATCTTCATGCGGCAGCAAGAGGTACGTCGATCTCCTCGACGCGCCATGCCGCGTAGGCAAGAGCTTCCCGAAGGTCATCTTTCTCAAGATATGGATAGGCCTTTAGGATATCTGCAAATGAATGACCAGACGCAACAAGGCCCACGATCGTGCCGACCGTTACCCGCATCCCGCGAATGCAAGGCTTACCGCCCATGACTTTCGGGTCAAATGTAATTCTTTCCAAGCCCATTATCTTTCCCTCCAACTTGTTCAAGCCGCATAAGGCTCATTTCGATTATACACCGAATCCCTGTCCTGTACTTTCACTGGATCGTTACGGTTCGTGAGCGATTTTACACGCTTCGAGAGCTGTTTGCACCGCTTCGTGAGGCACATTCAGGGCTTCTTCGTGAGCGAGTTGCAAGGCTTCGTGTCGACTGTAGGCTTTGGGTACGCGTTCTACGCAATCACTACATGCCCGAACTTAACTTTCTCCGTTTTGAGAACCTTACCGTTTTCAATTTTCCTCAATGTCCCCTTAATGAAGGGTACCGGTACATCCGGAGAAAAATCTGGAATAATCTCGTTTCCGGATGTCCCATCAAATTCGTAACAGACTCCACCAATATCTCGGGTCTTAAAATGAACTTGTTCGCCCACGATGCTCACCCTTTCGAAATCGATGCGCTCCTCGCGGGACAAATAGAAACCTGGAATCGTTACTTCATCAGGATCGTTCGCTTTCTGCGGAATTGGCTGGTCATCCTCTGAAATTATCAATGCGTCGCCCGGTATATCTTTACTATCGAGGTAATACAACCCGAAAACCGCGTTATCTTGCGGTTCATATTTCGATACATCCGGTGTCCTTACCACCGTTGGCGAAACGGCTGCTGCCGAAGGCGTTCGCACTGGAGTGCTATGGCTCGGGGAAGTTGATTTTGAATCGGTACATGATGTCGGTATCAGTCCGGCTAAAAGAATTACTACGTGGACGCTGGTTCTGTTCACGAAATCGCCATCCTTTCCACGCGGTTGTAGACCGTGTCACGTTCGACGGCTTCGAAGCCGGCCCGCTCGATCATTTCGATGATCTCTTGTTTGGTCATTTTCACTTCGCCTTCGGCGGCGTAGGCGTGGGTGAGTTCGCCGCCGTCGGTGATTGTGCCGTCGAGGTCGTTGGCGCCGTAGTGGAGGGCGGTTTGGGCGGTTTGTTTGCCGAGCATGACCCAGTAGGCTTTGATGTGGTCAAAGTTGTCGAGCATCAGGCGGCTCACGGCGATGGTCTTGAGATTGTCGATCGCGTCGGGGCCGGGCAGGCTGTCGAGCGCGGTGCCCGGCGGATAGAACGCGAGCGGGATGAAGCACTGAAAGCCGCCGGTCTTGTCCTGCTGCTCACGAAGTTTTACGAAGTGATCGATGCGGTCTTCGATAGACTCGATGTGGCCGTAGAGCATCGTGGCGTTGGTCTTGAGGCCGGCGCGGTGGACCTTTCCAGCGAGTTCGAGCCAGCGGTCGCCGTCGCATTTGTGATCGCAGATTCGGGAACGCGTTGGCTCAGCAAAGATCTCGGCTCCGCCGCCGGGACAGGAGTCCATGCCGGCAGCTTTGAGCCTTTCGATAACCTCTTCGTCCGACATCTTGTAAAACCGCGCCATGAAATCAAGCTCGACCATCGTCAGGGCTTTAAGATGGAGCTTGGGAAATTCGCGTTTGAGAGAAGAGAAAAGATCGGTGTAATACTCGAATGGGAGTTTGCTGTTCAGCCCGCCCACGATGTGCAGCTCGGTGGCACCTTCTTCGACCGCACGCCGTGCGATATCAATGCCTTCCTGCACCGAATATGTGTACGCATCATCCTGCCGTGCACGTCGATAAAACCCGCAGAATTTGCAGTCAGCGACGCAGATGTTCGTGTGGTTAAAATGCCGGTTTACGTTGTAATACGTCGTCAGCCCGTGCTTCCGCCGCCGCACCGTATCGGCCAGCTTGCCGAGGGCGTTAAGGTCGGTCGTATTGTACAGGGCGAGCCCCTCGTCAAAGGTCAGCTGCTCGCCGTCCTCGACCTTGAAGGCGATGTCTATTAAGTTTTGGTCAAATGAAAACTGCATTCTGTAGTAGATTCTATCAAATCGACGTATCAAATTCTTCTTGACAGACCGTACCGCCTTGAATAAGATGCAGTCGATCCGATGATGCCTGTCACGGGTGCCGCTTAGC
>JBGSXN010000179.1:0-15733 GCA_041751355.1 Pyrinomonadaceae bacterium | reverse complement strand
CGAGATCGCTCCTTATCTTATCGTCGTTTTCCGCATCACCTCCGTCGAAGAAAACGGCGAGACCGAGCCGACATATTATTCACAGGAATCCGTCGGCATCGCGGTCGGCATGCTGCTCGCTGCCCTACACAATACGGGCCTGGCAACGCTCACACATACACCAAGCCCAATGAGATTTCTGCAGGAAATACTTGGCAGGCCGAAAAATGAGGTCCCCTTCGTTCTGATACCTGTCGGATACCCGGCCGATCACGCAAAGGTCCCGGACATCAAACGCAAGCCGATTGATGACATTATGGAAGTTATTTAGCCGTCGGGCTACATCATCGTCGAGATCGATCCGCGGATAGGCGACACGGGCCCGCCGTTATAAAACGAAAGGAGTTCCGGTTCGGCTGTCCCGGTTCGATATCCGGCGAACAGTTCATCGGGATCGTATTCCACACCTACCGGGTTGTCGCCCCAGTTGTTGATCATGAAGTCGGTAGCCTCTTCACTGGAACCGAGACGATCGACTTGAAACTCCATCTGGTTGCCGTCCGGGTCGGCGTAATACATCGATACCGTGATGCCGTGATGGACGCACCAATAAGGAGTAATACCCTTTTCTTTGAGCATTGCATAATTCTCTAACAGGTCGCCCAAAGACGCGTAGGTATAAGCTACGTGATCAATACCGATCGCGTCGCTCTTGTCTTTCTCGCTGCCATTCGGACCGAGAACAGACATATCCGCAAATGCCAGTCGGTGATGTTCGTCATCGTAAGTAAGAAAGGCAAGTGCGGGGTTTTGATACTGCACGTGAGCGTCAAATACAGCGGCGTACCAAGCAAGCATCTCCTTGAGCCGGCGTGTGCGATAAACGACATGTGCAAATTTCGTAGGGCGTGCTATTTTCATATTTTCCTCCGTTTAGTTTGTAAAAGATCGGATCAGAGCGTAAAGATCGGCCTAAAGCCGTCGCATCGGTCATTTTGGGATACCGTGCTCGATTTGTCGATGATATTCTGCCTGGTCAAAATGTCCGTTCGACTCGGCGATCAGTCCGTCGGACCCGATCCGCCATTCCTCATAGCCACTTATCTTGACTTTCTTTCCTTTTCCGCCGGGCCCGGTGTTGGTGCCGGTCAGCGTCCAATGGAATACAGTCACTTTGCCCAGGTCGATAAGCCCGTCCATGGTTACCATCATATCTGGAAATGCTGTCATGAATCCGCGCGCCACGTCAGCGATCTGGGCTCGCCCCACAGCCGGTTTACCCTCATTTACCTTTAGCGATCCGGATTCGGAGTAGAATTTGGCGACGCTCTCCGGATCTTTGCTGCTCCACGCCTTCGCGTAGTTTGACGCGAACTCCGTAATGTCAGAGCTCATTTGGTGCTTCAGTTCGAGATCAATAGCTTCAAAAACAGTTGAACCGATATTCTTCATCATGTGTGTTGTGCCAGCGTCCTGCCAGACGAAGTCTCCTGCCTTTGGTTCCAGTATTTGGGGCGAGCCATTCGGAGTGGTGATCTCGATTGTTGAGTCGTGAAGGACGATTCCAAGGCCACGCATTGAGTGCTTGTGGAGTTTTGATGACTCGCCCGGTTTCAGGATCAGGCGATTAACACGCACCCTAGGATTGTCGATCAGGATCACATGGCCATCCGAGAGTATAGGAAAGGAAGCAACTGCGGCCGCTTTCCTGGCCGGTAATATCTCGATAAAAATATTGCGAAAGTCACTCTTGCCGCTATTGACGACCCGGTGCGTCAGTGGCGATGGCCGCGCGCCATATGTAGCTTCCCCGTATTTGATAACGAACGGTGATTTCTCGCCGCCGCCGACCTCGTCGATAATCTGCGCATTGCTTACCCTCACACTGACGCCGTCGTAAAGGTGCGTATGAAAGTGCGAAGTTTTGCCCGCTGGAATTAAAACATCAAATACGCGGACAAACTCGTTCTGAAATTTAAGCCGGTGCATCGGTTCCTTCTCGACCGGAACGCCAACCTGCGCGATAGCCGAGACCGAAAGGCAAAATAAAAACCACGCTGCTGGAGTAACGCAAAACAGGCGTTTATACATAATGTTCCTCAGGTGCTCCCGTCCATTTCTCAGACCGTCATCGTAAATCCTCCGTCGGGCGTCAGGGTAGTGCCGGTAATGTAACTTGCTTCATCTGAACAAAGGAATAAGATCGCGGCGGCTATCTCTTCCGGCTTGCCGACACGCCGGACGTGAACCTGCGGCACCATGGCATTGTCGAAGGGTTCGTCGCCGATGATGCCGCGGATCCGCTGATGCATGGGCGTATCGACAAAGCCGGGACAAACGATGTTAACCCTGATGCCGTGTGGGGCCAGTTCCGCCGACGCGCTGGTGGTCAGCCCGACCTGTCCGTGCTTTGACGCGACATACGCAGCTCCAGACCCGAAACCGAGAAATGAATTCACTGAGCCGATACTTACGATCGCTCCGCCGTGTCCGCCAGCGAGCATTGCCAGGGCCTCGTATCGCAAACACAGATAATTACCCTTAAGGTTGATATCGAGAACCTTGTCCCAGTCATCTTCCTCCAGATCGACAATGTTCGCGATCTGGCCTTCGACACCGGCATTATTCACGGCATAGTCGAGACGCCCAAACGTTTCGATCGCGTGAGCCACCATCTGCTCGACGTCCGCGGCCTTCGAAACATCCGTCTGAATGGCGGACGCTTTCCCCCCACCTGCTTCGATCTCGGCCACCAACGAATCGAGTTCCTCCTGCCGCCTCGCCGCAAGCACAACGCCCGCACCCTTTGCGGCGAAAGCCAGTGCCGTCGCTCTCCCGATCCCGCTGCTCGCCCCAGTGATCAACGCAACTTTTTCATTCATGGTCATATAGTCTCCTCAAATTCCTACCGGCCATTGCAATTCCGCATTCATTTTATCGAGTGCAATTCCTGACTCAACATGTCACCGCCCTCGACACAATGCAGCAGCGTGTTGTCATAATAATCCGTCCGCATTCAGGGCATCGTTTCATATTTTCTAATTCGGCATTCCCATCCGGCGAAGTAGATCTTTGAATCGTGGATCATTTCGCAGTCCGTCGTACTCGTAACCGGTGCCGATGAATCGCAGCAGGACATCGCGCTTGATGTAAGCCTGTTCGAGTAGTTCCACTGCTTTGTCGGTGTCCCCGAGGGCAGAATAGCCAGCCGCTAGAAGAGCAGGCGAAGCGTATCGGTTCGTTGCATCGATCCTGGTGAGAATGGCGCGGGCCTCGGTTTGTTTAGCCGGTATTTTGGCATAGGTCGCGGCAAGATATACTAGTGGCTGACTGTACTTTTCTTCCCCACCGAGCAGATCGACGGATCTCTTATAATAACCGGTGGCCTCGCTGTATAAGCCCTTTCCGGCATAGGCATATGCAAGCGAAAAGTGTGGAATGTTTTTGGCGGGTTCCAATGCTTGAGCCTCGCGATAGGCATCAAGCGCATCATCGAACCTTCTCGCCTGAGTTAACACGATTCCTTTATGAAGCAGTCCAAGCCGCTGGTTGATCGGGTCGCGAAGTCTTTGCTGTGCGAGTTCAGCCAATGCCTCGTCTTGTCGGCCCATTACGGAAAGGAAAAACGCATAATTATTACGGGCAAAATCGAGATTTGGGCTCAGCTCAATAGCACGTTTGTATTCGCTCTCGGCCGATCGCCAGTCCAATTCGTACTCATTCACCATCGCCTGCAAGACATGCGCTTTCGCATGTTCGGGGTCTATCGTCAACGCCCGCTCGGTCGCAGCCTTAACTTTCGGCATTAGTTCGTTCGGATCGTCGCTGCCGTTTGCCAGCGCCCAATTCACCCAGGCGATCTCGGTATGAGCGGGAGCAAAATCCGGATCGAGCTTTACGGCATGCTCGAAATACTCGAGCGCACGGCTGCGAACATCCTGGGGGCCATTTAACTCGACCAGACCGCTGAGGTAATAGCGGTAAGCCTCGGAGTCTTCGGTGCCCTGCCTGTGGAGCTTTTTTGATTGCGAATCAGTCAGCTCAAGGCCCAGATTTGCTGAGGTGATTTGAGCTATCTCTTTCTGGATCGATAACAGGTCGTCAGTTTTTCGCCGGTACTCGCCCCCGCCGATCTGCCTGTTTTCTGCTGCGTCCATGATATCGACCCTCACAGTCAACTCGTCGCCGACCTTGGCGATCCTGCCGGAGACAATCGCCCGAACACCCATCTTCATTGCGGCCTCACGCACATCGACATTGTCGCCTCGAAACTTGAAGCTCGAATTGCGTGCGATCACTTTAAGCTGAGGAAGCTGCGAGAGCCGGTCGATCAAAGACTCGCTAATACCGTCGGAGATGTATGCCAGATCTGGATCTCCGGTCGTGTTTTCAAACGGAAGTACGGCGATAGAATCGATCCTGGGGCTGGTTGCAGGAGCTGTCAAAACAAAATACACGACGGCCGAAACTACCGCCAAGAGAGCTATGGCGAAGATCGCGATAGGCACGTTGCGCGTCCGAGCCTGAAGAAACGCCCATCCCAGACTGGGTGAGGACCAAAACGAGATCACGTCCGGCGGTTCACTCTGCCCGCCGTCTGTTGCTTTATCGACATCGCCATCGGTCCTGACGCCGCGTTCTCTACCGATATTATCAGGATCGTAATAAGATTCGTCGCTCCTTAAACTCTCGTCGAGTTCAATTCGCTTTCTTATCTTTTCCAGGTCGGCACGCATTTCTTTTGCGGATCGATAACGATCTTCGACCTTTTTCGAAAGAGCTTTTGAAAGCAGCGGCCCAAGTTCCGACGGCAGGTCCGTACCATGTGAAAATACGGGAGCGGGCTCGTTAGAAAGCACGGCAACGATAATGTCAGCCGGGGTTTCACCTACAAACGGCTTTACACCCGCCAGCATTTCATAGAGGACCACGCCCAGGCTCCAAATATCCGTTCGGGCTTCGATATGAATCCCGCGGGCCTGTTCCGGCGACATATAGGCCGCCGTCCCCATTACTGCACCGGGCTTTGTCCTATGGAGGTTAACGGTAGGATCCTCGGAACCTGAATTTGCCGAGCCGGGTTGTCGCTGAGCAAGTTTTGCCAAACCGAAGTCGAGCAATTTTACATACCGATCCCGGCGGATCATTATGTTTTCAGGTTTGATGTCCCTATGAGTGATCCCTGCGTCGTGGGCGGCGGCGAGCGCCGACGCGATCTGTATCGCGATGTCCAGTGCTTCGGCAACATTGACGCGGCCGGCAGCCAGCTTATGCCGAAGGGTCACGCCGTCAACGAACTCGCCTGCGAGAAAATAGATTCCGTCAGCCTCGCCGAATTCGTGAATGGTCAGAATATTCGGGTGATTGAGCGCCGAGGCGGCCTGAGCTTCGCGTTCGAACCTCATTAGCCTTTCGGCATCGGCTACCAGGCGGTTGGGCAGCACCTTCAATGCGACCTGACGGTGCAGCCGAGTGTCTTCGGCAAGGTACACTTCGCCCATCCCGCCTTCGCCGAGTAGCCGCTCGATCTTATAGAGCCCGACCTGACTGCCCTGTAGCGTGGGCTTTTTCTCGTCGTCGGCAAACATCTCCGCTGCAAGGGCCGCCGGTGGTGAGTCTATGAAATTGGAACTTGAGTCATCGTAAGATAGAAGGGATTCGATCTCGCGGAGCAACTCATCGTCATCGCCGCACGAATCTTCAAGAAATGCCCGACGTTTTTCCTGCGGCTGATCGACAACCGCCTGGTAGATGTCTTCGATCTGTTCAAGTCGCGTCTTCATCACCTAAACAAACGAAAATTCAATAAGAAAAAGCTCATTTGCTTTCCATCCCGTCTAATTCGCGCAACAACCAGGTTCGAGCAAAACGCCAGTCGCGTTTTACGGTTTCAATCGAAATTTTTAAAACTTCAGCAATTTCTTCATTGGTGAGGCCGCCAAAATATTTCAGTTCCACCACCCGGCTTTTTCGTTGATTGAGTTCCGCAAGAAGTCTTAACGCGTCGTCGAGGGCCACGACCTGCGCCGATTCGGTATTCGTGTCTGCGACATTGTCGGGAAGCGAGATCTTTTCCTGCGGGCCTCCGCGCTTTAGTGACTGCTTTGACCGCGCGTAGTCCACCAAAATATGCCGCATGGCGGTGGCTGCCACAGAGAAGAAATGGGCCCGGTTTTGAAACTTCTGCTGATCGTTCTTCGCAATTTTAAGGTAGGTTTCGTGAAGCAGATCCGTGGTCTGAAACGTATGGCCCTCCTGACGCCTTATACGGTGTCTCGCCATACGTCGGAGCTCATCGTAAACAAGCGGCATCAGCTCGCCGAGAGCGCGTTCGTCGCCCTTGCCCCATTCATCAAGCAGCAGTGAGATCCGACGCGTTGCATCATCTGTCATTTTTGATTTTTGTACGGTAATTCCGAGCAATTATAGTACAGAAACTCAAGAACGAATAGGGGATCTTCGGAGAACGTCACATACGGCGGCATAGAGCTGAAGTATGACACGCCTGCAGACACGCACCTATACTCTTACTAGGTTCGCGTTCGATCTGACAAATTAGACAAAACTCATTTTGTAGTGACGGGCAGGCGGCTTGACTTCCATCGAAAAAGAGCAGACTGTTCGTTAGGAACCTACCAGCTTACTCCCGTTTTAGTTTCGCTAGAGTCCACTAGGGGGCTAGAGTCCACAGTAAAAGTTAGCAAAGATTTCCTCCCGCAGGGTGGGTCAAAGGAGTCTTTTCATAGATTGATATTTGCACAGATTTGAACGCCAGGAGAACCGGCTCGACATTCTGCCGAACATTCAGCAGAAAAATAAATATTAGAGCATTAAGAGTACCGATGACCTTTTTTTGCTTCGAATGCCGTTTAAGCGAGTAAGAGAAAAAATTCGCAAGAGACGGTTAAAAAGGGGTGAAGTTTTGATGACGTGGCGGCCAGGTACTGGGCAAAGGCCCAAAATCAAATAACTTCCCTAATCTTCGGGTTCGAAACGGGGTGGGCAGATCGCTTAAAAGACGAGTGCGGCGAATCGCTCAAGACAAACCCATTATGCATTCAGACGGAAAAAGGAGACAAAATTATGAAACGTATATTTTTTATGTTTATCGTGACGCTTGCTTTAACAGGCTCGGCTTTCGGCTTGTGCAGCGATGCCGACAAAAAGGCACTCGAGGCGTTTGACCGTGCTTGGGGCGAAGCGGGCGTAAAAGGCGATCGCAACGCTTTGATGGCGGTATATGCCGATGATTATGTGGGGATGCCCCAAATGTGGAATAAAACCCAGACCCTTGATGACACGATAAAGGCGGCTGAACGTGACAGGGCGAATCCCAACTTGGCTGATAAGGTATCGCACGATAATTATATGATCACCTGCACGCCGAATTCAGCGGTCATTACGCATCGCAACGTCGTGACTACGAAAAATGGCGCGGGCGGCAAAGAGGAAACCTTCTGGACGCGCAGTGTTCATTTACTCGAAAAACGCGGCGGCAAATGGCAGGTCGTCGGCAATACCGGTAACAGTTTGGACGAATATGCCGTTCTCGGCTATATGGACAGGGACTGGAGCAATGCCGAAGTAAAGCGCGATGTGAGCTGGTTTGAACAAAACTTCGCCTCCGATTTCAGCGGCGTCAGCAGCCGAACAGCCAAGCTGTCATCAAAAGCCGACGAAATTGCAGAATATAGAACCGGCCGGAGCGTCACGGAATCAGCCGCGTCTTCGGACACGAACATCCGCATTGAAGGCAATTCGGCGATCATCACAGGTGTTTATCACATGAAGGGACGCGACGAAAAGGGTCAGCCGTTTGACATCCGCATGCGGTATACCGATACATACATCAAGCGAGACGGACGCTGGCAGGTATGGGCGTCGCAGGGAACCTTAATTCCATAAACGTTTATTGGTCGGCGCACAAAATACCGCACCGGCGAATAGTAAAACATCCCAATTCTAAATAAACACAGCAGGAGAAAAATAATGAAAAACAAAACACGCATTTTAACAGGCTCGCTTATCGTTATGATCTTATTAACCTTAAGCATCATCGTCGTGGCGCAGGTAAGCCGGCCGTATCGCAACGGCTCGGTTTGGAACGTGGCTTTTATCAAGATGAAGCCGGGAATGGAGACGGCGTATTTGAACTACATCGCTACCGATTGGAAGCGGAATCAAGAAGCGTTTAAAAAACAAGGTCTGATTCTTTCCTACAAAGTGCTGACCACCGAAACGCACGGCGCGGCGGATTTTAACATTATGCTAATGACCGAATACAAGGATTTGGCAACGATGGAAGCCAATGAAAACAAAGCCGACGCTCTGGCACAACAGGTCGTCGGGAACGATCAAAAGCAGATTCAGGGTTATAAGGAACGACTCGAAATCCGTGAAGTTCTGCAAGACCGTCTGGCGCGCGAAATCATTCTAGAACCGCGACGCTAGACCGAAGGAAACACGCCCGAAGCAATCGCGTTATGCGAGCGATTGCTTCGGGCCTATTCGATATTTTAAGGAGAACAAAAAATGAAAAAAACATTTATGTTTCTGATGATCGCGATCGGCATATCATCGGTTGCTTTCGGTCAAACACCAACGTCGAAAGATTCGAAAGTCGAAGCGCAGATCATCGCGCTGGAAAAGGCGGGCTGGGAAGCGTGGAAAAATAAGAACGCTGCGTGGTTTCAAACAAATCTGGCGGACGAGGCTTTGCAGGTCGGCGGCGCGGGCGTTTTGAACAAATCGCAAATCGTTAAAACTGCCGGAACTGATTGTGAAGTCAAAAGTTTTTCGCTCGACGACTTCAAGTTTCTGATGCTTGACAAAAATTCGGCTCTGATAGCTTTTACAGGAAAGCAGGACGGCGTGTGCGGCGGGAATACGATACCGGCGAAAGTCTATTCGACGTCGGTCTATGTGAAACGCGGCGGAAAATGGCTTAACGCTCTTTACACGGAAACTGCCGACCAAGGAACGCCGGTTGCCAATCAATCGGGCAGCAGCGCGGAACAGGCGATCCGGCAAACTATGACCGAACTATTTGGCGCGCTAAACCGCGGCGACGCGGACGCGGCGGGGCGAATTTACACCGACGATTACCAGATCGTGGCGGAGAATGGCAAAACAACGACGAAAGCGCAGCGGCTGGATGCGATGAGATCCGGCGCACTGAGATCATCAGTCGCCTTTGACAATCTGCGGGTTCGTCAATATGGCAGCACGGCAATCGCCACTTATCGCGTAACGGGCAGAAGCAACGCCCTCGGCACCGAACAGGAAATCAATAGTCTGGCGACCGTGACGCTAATCAATAACGGTGGGCGCTGGCAAGTCGTCTCTTCGCACCTGACCAAAGCGGACGGGAACTAGTGGCAATAACGGCGAAATCTATCAACCTGTCCGCGAATAAACGTAGAACACGCACCGGTTACTCGGGCGAAACAAAACGCTGTTCCGCGGGCAATCAAAAAAAGGAGAAAAATTATGGCAAATTATATGTTCTGTCGACACGGCGTTCAGGATTTTTCGGAATTCAAAACGGTTTATGACGCGCACGAACCGATTCGCACCGCGGCGGGGCTGACCGAAAAGCACCTGCTACAAGATGCGGACGATGCAAATATGGTGACATTTTTGTTCGAAGCGGAAGATCTGAAGCGGGCGGAAGAATTTTCCAGCTCCGATGACTTGCGTGAAGCTATGCAGAGAGCGGGAGTCGTCGGTAAACCGGATATGTATTTTCTCAAAGGATGAGGAAATCTGATCGCGTGTTTTGCTCCCACGCTTCGTCTCTCGTTGTGTCGCAATCCATTTGAGATGAATCAAAAATGAAAAAGCAAGAAACAATCTCTTCGCGACGGCAGCTACTGACGATCGGGTCGGTCAACTTATCAAGAAAGATTATTAGAGGCAGTTTCGTGCGGATTGTTTTTATCGCCGCCTGTCTATTAGGCGCTGCGTCTTGCAGCCCATCTCACGCCCAAACACCAGCGAGTGAGAGCCTAGAACAGCATGTCCGTGGCTTATACGCAGCATGGGCATCCAGCGACCGGGCCGAGGTAGCACGGCTCGACCCGTCCGCGCCAGGCTTCGGCTTTAGAGTGCGCAATGCGCGAGCGGTTCGCACGCCGCAAGATTATGACGAGTCGTTGAAGACATTCTTCGCCACGTTGAATAATTACCGACTGACGGTTGATGAATTACAAACCGACGTGATCGGAGACATCGGTTTAGCGTGGGGTGTCCATACCGAAGAGTTTGAGTTCAAGGGACGACCGCCAGAGAAGGTGCTGGTTAGGTTCACAATGACCTTTAAATATGTGGATTCATCTTGGCGCACACTACTATATCACCGAGGCATTCAACCGTTCGGCGACGATGGCAGGTACATTCCTCAAACACCGTGAAAATAAGGAGAACAAAAAAATGAATAAACAAAAAAACACAGAAATAGTGCAAAAAGCATATCAGCTTTTCGATAGCGGCGACGAATCGTTTTTAGAACAGTTTTCGGACGATATTTCGTGGGAACTGCCGGAAATGGAAAATGTGCCGTATGCCGGAAAGTTCATCGGAATTAAAAGCGTCACAGACTTTTTTTCTCTTCTCGATAAAGCCGAGGAAAATCTGATCCATAATCCGACTGAATTTATCGCAAATGGCGACAAAGTTATTGTCCTGGGAACTATGAAATGGCGAGTCAAAGCCACGAATAAAGAATATGATTCGGATTTCGTGCATGTTATGACGGTCAAGGACGGCAAGATCAATAGCTTCAAGGAATATATGGATACTGCTGTCAGAATTAATGCTCATACCGTCGCCCAAACAGCATAACCGATTGTAAAAACAAGTTAATTTTCCAGAGGAGATATAATGAACAAACACGAAAAGAAATTTTCACGTCGTCAGATACTGCAAATGGGACTGGGTTTCGGCGGTCTGGCAATTTTGGGCAGCACCGGTTTCGCACAAACGACTGAACGACTTGTAACGCCGGAAGTCGGAATGGGTCCATTCTATCCCGTATTGAAACCTCTCGATAAGGATGCCGATCTAACCTCGATCAACGGGAAAAAAGGAGTTGCGGCCGGGACGATCGTTCATGTTGTCGGACGTGTCTCGGATATGAAAGGTAATCCGGTCAAGGGGGCTAAGATCGAGATCTGGCAGGCGAATACCTACGGGCGCTACTCGCATCCATCAGATCCGAATACAGCTCAACTTGACCCAAACTTTGAAGGGTTTGCAATTTTGAAAACGGACAATGAAGGTCGCTACCGCTTCAAAACCATCAAACCGGGTCCGTATCCGGCCAGTCCGACCTGGCAGCGTCCGCCGCATATTCATATGGACGTCGAGGGCAAAGCCAACCGGCTTGTCTCGCAGATGTTTTTCCCGGACGAACCGCTCAATGAAAAAGACTCGCTCTTTTTGGAGATACGCGGGCGGTCCGAAAAAAACGCCGCCGCTGTTGTTGCCCAAAAAATACCGCCGACAAAAGAAATCGAAAAAGGCGCGATGTTGCTGAATTGGGATGTGGTGCTAATCAACGGTTGATTGTCACTGTGATTAGGAGGCAGATGGGTCGCGCAAATAGTATATAGAGGTTTGTAGTTTCACCGTTTTGGCATCTAGTTTTCCCATCTTTTTTACTCGTTGTTTCATTACGCTAAGAGTCCGGCTTTGACCGAACTCAACGGTCAACGAACCCGGCAGGAGGCCGCAAAATGAATCAAAAAGAATGGACGATAATGATCTATATGGCAGGCGACAATAACCTGTCCGTCGATATGGCGTATGCCATGGAGCAGATAAAAGGCGTCGCCTGTGCAGGGGCGGACAGCCCGAATTTGTTTGTCTATTATGACGGGAACTCTCCGTCGATCCCGACCCTTTACTGCGATTTCTCGGAGCCAAAAAAACCGAAATATGTGCGCTCATTCAAAGTTCCCGAGAAACTTTATGATGTTCCGAATAAGCAGAACGAAAACGCGGCGAACAAAAAGTCGGTGATAAATTTTGTCGATTGGTGCGTGAACAAGGTCGAGGTCGAGAACGAAAATGGCGAGATCTCGTACGGCCGGCGAGCCGAAAAGTACGCGATGATCTTTTCGGGCCATTCGCTGGGATTCCAGGACATTGGCTTGTTTAAGGATGAGACCTCGGGCAAATCTATGAAGATGGAGGACCTTTACTTTGTGCTTCAACGGCTCGTGAGCACAAAAAAGGAACTGGAGCGGGACATAAAAGGTTACGGGTTAAGAGGCGAGGAACGTGAGATCGAGACGACGGTCCTGCTCGGGCAAAAGCTCGATCTATTAGGGTTCGACAGCTGCGTCATGGGCATGCTCGAGGTTGGATATCAGTTCGGTTACGTGGCCAAGACAATGATCGCGTCCGAAGGCAGCGTGCCGAACGCCGGTTGGACGTACGCCAAAATTCTTGGCTGTTTGACCGGGGAAAATGGCGATGGCAGACCTGACAACGTGGCAGAGAAATTCGTCACGGAATTCATCAGGAGCCAGGATTCTTACACCGTCGGCGGCGTTTCCGTTGACATGGCTGCATGGAACTTGAGTAAGCTCACCGATCTGGCCGCTGCGTTTGACGGGCTCTCGGTGCTTCTCATCGCTTGTTTCGCGGATGAGGGAAGTCGTATTTACCGCCAGATGGAACGGATAATTCTTCAGGTCCACTGGAAATGCCAATCGTATATGTACGATCAGAATGTCGACCTTGGCGACTTTTGCCAATTGCTTGATAAGGAGTGTGGTTTGGTCGCGGATGAACTTGGCGGCGGCGACGATGTGGTTATTCTGAAGGAAATTCAGGATCAATGCCGGATAGTTCTGGGCGAGCTTAAAAAGGCCGTGATCCTGAGCGGCTTTAGCGGTGGAGCGTACCAGTACTCTAATGGTATCTCGGTATTTTTCCCATGGTCGCGCGCGGGTTATGAAGTGTCGCGAAAGAACTACGAGAGTCTGTGGTTTGCCAAGGACGCAGGCAACCGAAAACTTGCCTGGACCGGATTTCTGAAAAAATATCTAAACGAAGTCACTCTTCGCAGATCTGAGCCGATTTCGGCGGATGTTCTACCCGGCGAGAGGTACAGGTACGAATCAGGCATTAAATTTAATGAGCGATCAAGTTTCGAAGGCAGCGGCATCGTAATGGCAAAGATTGCAGGCCAGGAAGGCTCCAAAATCGCAGGCCAGGAAGGCTCAAAGATCGCAGGCCAGGAAGGCTCCAAAATCGCAGGCCAGGAAGGCTCAAAGATCGCGGGACAAGAAGGCTCAAAGCTCGCAGGCCAGGAAGGCTCAAAGATCGCCGGTCAGGAAGGCTCCAAGATAGCCGGGCAGGAAGGCTCCAAGATCGCGGGACAAGAAGGCTCAAAGATCGCGGGCCAGGAAGGCTCGAAGATCGCCGGTCAGGAAGGCTCCAAGATCGCCGGCCAGGAAGGCTCGAAGATCGCGGGTCAGGAAGGCTCGAAGATCGCGGGCCAGGAAGGCTCAAAGATCGCCGGTCAGGAAGGCTCGAAGCTGGCGGGCGGCGGCGGATCAAATGCTTTCTTCGACAACCTACGCCTTTTTAAGAACATTGAGAGTCGCTGGAACGTTTCCGGATTTACGAAAAAGCCTGAAGATCCCCCGTCGTAATGAGAATGCAAACGCCGGTTCGCCGGTGTCGTCGTATGTTCCAGCCCGCAATTCGGGGCATCGTTTCCTATGCTTCTATTCTTCAAGTCTGCCGGTTCGATCACGGGTCCATTCACTGGGTTGCTGCCAGACGGCGGAGTTCATCGAACCAGTTAAGTACAACCCGCACTTGCGCTCGAGCGGTCGGGTCTCCCATCGGACGGATCATCAGGAAGCGGCCGCCTTTTGGATCGACGTCGTAACTAACACTGCTGGCGGAACGCAAGTTGTAAATCCCGCTGAAAAGGTTCTTTGGCGTCCCGGCCTGGAAAGCCGGCCTGACCTCGACCGCCACGCTCATAAAAAGATCGTTAAAGCGAAAATATAACTCTCGGCCGTCTGGCGACCAGCGTGGCTCCTCGCCCCCGCCTGTCGATATCTGCCAACGCCCGCCAGACTCCGAAAGGTCACGCACATAGATCTCGGGCCGACCGCTCTCATTCGATTGATAGGCCAGCCAACGGCCGTCCGGCGACAGGGCCGCGCTGTATTCGTGAAACGGAGCGTTAACGAGCGGGCTCATTTCGGCCTCTTGCTCAAGGCGCAACCGGATAATGTTTCCGCGGTTCGTATTTACTTGATGATCGATCATGACAGAGGAGCCGTCCGGCTCGATCGCTTTGATATAGGCAGTCCCGGCGAGCGAGGCCACAACTTCTGCCTCGCGACTGCCATCGGCCGGTTTTCGCAAAACTGTCGATTTGGTACCAGCGGGATCGATCGCAGTGTAAAAGATACTTTTACCATCCGAGGACCAGACCGGTGAGGCGTTAACCGTGTCGAATGTCAGGCGCGTGGAGGTTTCTCGTTCAAAATCGAAGACCCACACATCGCCGCTTCCGCTGGAGCCGATAAGCAGAGCGACGCGCGAACCGTCAGGTGAGACTCGGATGTCATTGTATTGAGCGGGCGGAAGGTTAACGGGCTGCAAGTTTCCGCCGCGGTCAGCCCAGACAAGCTGGCGCATGTTCGCTCCAGGGCCGCCGGGAATGTAGGCCATCGTGCCGTCGTTCGCGATCGAAAAATGTGCCATCCCGGTCGTCTGGTCTCCGGCCACGCCTTGCAGGACGGTGACTGGACTCCCTTGTGTGGTCAGGGTGTCGGCATTGAATTCCACAGCGAAGAGGTTGCCCCCACGAGCGAAAACTAGATGCCCGGTCGGCGAATAGCGGGCCATGCTCGCGCCTTGCAGCAAAACACGGCGTTCGCCCGTGGCGAGCACTACCGCCTCTATGTTGGATTGCTCGTAATCGTCCGGGCTGTTCAGCGTGCCTACCGTGAAGAGCACGGCTTTGCCGCCCGGCAACACTTGCGGCCATCTGTGCGTGCGTTCGCCCTTGCTCTCGTCGAGCGTTGAGACCTGAAGCGGCTCGCCGCCATACACTGAGATCTTAAAGAGAGGTTCCGAAACATGGGGGGTGTAGATGATCGAGTCGTTGTCGGCCCAGCTCAGGCCGCGCACGTCATTGACTCTGCCGATCGCCGTCACGGGGCCGTCAAAAGAAGCCTTTTTGAGTGTGAAGTCTGCTACAAAAACCAGCGACTTGTTGTCAGGCGAGAAGACCGGGTACGATGCTCCTTCTGTTCCATCAAGGAGTCTGACCGCGGTATCATCACGCCTACGCATGTATAGTCGAGCTATGCCGTCGCTCGATGCCACAAAAGCGAGAGCTGAGCCGTCCGGCGACAGTGCGAGGGTGGGCCACCGTATCAGGCTCAATGCCGTCTTGTCCGGGGGTAGAATGTCGTAGCGAACGATCGCGCGAGATTCCGGGTTCGGCTGGCGGAGATTGGTAATGGCAAATGGCAGCAAAGCGAGTAAGGCCAGCAGGAAGATTGCTGCCGCGATCCACGGCAGCCGGTCACGTGAAAAAAACGTGGATAACCGTGAAGATCGCGTGTCGTGTGCAGCGGTGTCGCCGTCTTTGAGAGACCTTGTTAATTCTTCACCCGAGTTCCCGTTCCCCGACAAGATAGCCGTCACGGGTTCGTCCGATACTCTACCCGGCACCAGCGGCGTACCATCATCGAGACAATACATCAGGGTATCG
>JBGSXN010000178.1:0-17769 GCA_041751355.1 Pyrinomonadaceae bacterium | reverse complement strand
ATGCCCGGCTGATCGCCGACTATTGCCCTTCGGCTGCCGATAAGACGGTTGAACAATGTCGATTTGCCAACATTTGGACGGCCAATGATGGCGACTAGCGGAGCTTTCATACACCTTGAGGTTGATTCTATCAGACGGGATAACTAATTGACGAAATCTTGAAATTTGAGCCCCTACGACGTGGCGATCAATCACATTCAGGGAGAGTCGAAAAATTCAATATCCCGTGCCTTCCGCAATCGCATTTTATCGACACGAAACAAAAAAAAGAGCCTCGCCATTTATAGACGAGGCCCGCGATCACCCGTTACGAGGTGTCTTAGTTTCTAACGATATCGATAATAGTTCCCAATATCGCTCCGAGGATAGTGTACTTTCCGCTTGAGTAGCTGCCGTACTGATTCCGGCCATAATAGCCATCTTCGTACCCGCGTCTAAATCCTTCGCGAAAGTAGTAGTTATATTCGTCATAACTCACATAGTGGCTGTTGTATCCGAGCGCTGCGTCTTGATATCCGAAGGAATTATTATAGTCATATCCCCATCTGTCCTGACGGTCCGCTCGTCCGGCATAAAAGCCCTCTTCGTAGCCTGCGTTGATCGCCTGCTGGAGCATCTGGGCCCCGTACTGGCTTGTGTAGTAGTACTGTCCGCCACGCGAATACTGATAATTGTTATAGAAATTATCGTAATAGCGGGCTTGCTGCAGCCTTAGCTGATCCTGCTGCAGTCGCTGCCAGTAACGCTGTTGGTACTGAAGGTACGCCTGTCGTCGTTGCTGCTGCAGTATCTGCTGACGCTGCTGCTGGATCTGCTGCCAGTTGTTCCATCTCTGATTATACTGGCTATACCGCTGCTGCTGCATCTGCTGCTGCTGCTGACGGTTGATCTGCTGCTGACGCTGATTCCACTGATCGTTCCGGGCAGTATTCTGCGGCCAGGTGTTCCGATTCTGCTGCGTCCATATCGAACCGTCCTGATTCCTCCGTCGATCGCTATCATATCGCCGACCGCCATCATTTCTCTGTTGAACGCCGCGTTGCTCCACAGCTTCCCGCTGCCGCTGGATCCGCTGATTATCAAGGATCTGCCGATGTACCGAGTTGTTCGGATCCAAAATGACCTGCTGCTGCGACTGACGATTTTGATTCTGGATCCGCCGCTGTTCTATTTGCTGCTGCTGTGCTGCCTGCCGCTCGGCATTCCTCTGCTGTACCTCAGCCGCACGTTGAAGCCCACGCTGCTGCTGTTGCTGTTGAGCCTGCCGCTCTATATTCCGCTGACGTACTTCCGCGGCACGCTGAAGGCCACGTTGCTGTTCCTGCTGCTGTGCCTGACGTTGTTGTTCGGCGCGTTGCTGCTGTGCTTGTTGCCGTTCATTTACCTGTTGCTGACGTGCCTGTCGTTGCTGAGCACGCTCTTCCGCCGTTGAAGCCGGATTTTCGCGGTTACCGCGATCCGCCCGTTCTCGCCTCTCGCTCCGGTCTGAGCGATTTTCATTTTGCTGGCCGCGTGTACGTTGAGCACTAGACTCACCGACCAGGAGCAGCGTAACCGCTCCCGCGGACAGCAATGAAGCCGTTAGACCTTTTTGTAAAATATTTTTCATTAATCTGCCCCCTTTCGAAATTTTTCTCTGACGGCAGATCTTCTACCGTGCTGCCTTACTATAAAGCAATCCGCGTTCCACACGCTACAGACCCATGTTCAGGGGCGTTATGCTACTATACAGATAACATTCGACACTAAACAGTGTCCGAGTTCACCATTTAGGTTAACAGGGTTTTAGGCAGCAACGGCTCGTGATAGGAGCCTTACTCTTTTGCGAAAATATAGTCGATCTGGAGGTTCAATACGCCGTTACCCATTAGCGGCCGCGCACCTACAGCCCGAAGACGTAGGTTACCTGTTCCTTGTACAGGTACTCCGAAAGAGAGCTTGTCGAGCGTGAGAATCTCAATAGGATTAAGTTTTTTATCGATCGACGTCTGAAGCATTCGAGCGATCAAAGCTCCGCCCATCCCGCCGGACCCGTTGAGATTTACATTAAAGACCCGGGCCCTGCCGATCAGACGCTGACTTTCCGGCTGGAACTCCAGATCGATGTGTGACTCGGCCCAGCCGGCAAATTCCACACACCCCACAAATGGAGGAGCGTAATTACCGGAAAAAGCGAGTGGAACGTAGATCTTCCCTTCTCGGAAGCGGACCGCGGTCCGGACACCACTCATTTCTCGAAGGATCTTAACTGACTGGCTGCAGCGTCGGCCTCCATTCCTGGCAAACGAAGACATCAGTCCGGCGGCACCTACCTTCGGATACTCTGGAGACGATAATTGCTCGGCGATATTGAATTCAGGAAGAGCAAAATTCTGAAATACTGAATCAAGCAGCGCGTCAAAAAACCGCTCATCAAGGCTGATAGTCACCGACGCTTTCTGCCCACTCGTGAAAGACGCCGTAAGGGCTATCAATCCTATCGTCGCGAATAATTTACAAACCAATGCTTTCTTAAAATAAATACTCATGAGAACTTCCTCGTCACAACCCGATTCTTACTACATCATGGATGCGGAGAAGCCCGATGCAGGTGCCCGCTTCGTCGGTTACTGGAAGGACAGAGATCTGCGAGGGCCTGTCTTCCATCAAACGAAGTGCGTCGAATGCGAGCATTTCCCTAGACGCGCATATCGGTGATCGAGTCATCATAGATCCGGCCGAGATCGAGGACAATGAATCCGGCGGGGTTCGTTCAATCGTTCGCCTTAGATCACCATCAGTGATGATCCCAAGCAGCGACCGGTCGCCGTTAACGACATTGACCGCCCCTAACGAATGATTAGATATCGCCCTGACCACATCGAGCCAGCCGGCGTCCGCCGAAACATTCGGGCTCGGGTGCATGAGATCCGCAACTCTTATCGAAAGCCGCTTGCCGAGTCGGCCTGCGGGATGGTTAGAGGCAAAGTCCTCGGGCGTCAGGCCCTTTGACTCCATCAATGCCATCGCAAGTGCGTCACCAATAGCGAGGGCCACGGTCGTTGACGTAGTCGGAGCGAGATTCAAGGGACACGCCTCTTTGCTGACAGTTGCGTTTAAGGCGACACTAGAACGGCGAGCTAGCGAAGAGGCCGTATTTCCCACAATGCTAATGACCGAAACATCGCGCTTCGTTATAGCGGGCAGCAGCGAAAGTATCTCTTCCGTTTCGCCCGAGTTACTGAGAGCCAGTACGACGTCACCGTTGGCAATTACCCCGAGTCCTCCGTGCAATGCATCTGACGGATGGATAAATACCGCCATCGTCCCTGTGCTCGTCAAAGTCTGTGCAATCTTTTGTCCAATGACACCCGATTTCCCTACACCAACGACGACCACCTTGCCTGTGCACGCAGAAAGTATCCTGAGGGCGGTCTCGACACTTTCGCGATCGAGCCTCGCTGCCGTTTCGTTGATCGCGTCGGCCTCGACCTTCAGAATCTCGATTACTTTTTCGTAGTTTTTATTCACAACTGTTAAAAGCCTTCAAAAAACTCAGGCGCCGGGAACTGGTTTGAAAACATCAACAACAATTCGCCACTGTCCGCGCACAAGTTTCCAGATATGGAGAGTGTTACCTTTCTCGACGATCCGACCGTCGACTTTTTTCGTATATGTATTAGTGCTGTATGCCAAATCGGCCGTTTCGAAGAATGTGCTCTTTTTTGAAAGGTCATATTTTGCCTTGTCTGCCTTGGCGAGGGATACGAGACTCTTCTTTCCATCTATACGGGGCTTTCCTTCCCGAAAGCCACGGGCGTCGTTGGTCAGAGACTCCTCGTATGCTTTAGCGAGTCCGCGTTCGGCGGCCAAGGCAAAAAAGCGCACCGCCGAATCTGAGGCTGAGATCCTTTTCTCATTAAGGTCCTTCACTTTTTCTGCCGATGTTGTCCATTCGGTAATGAACTTTGCCGGCGGGTCATGCGATACCCCAACATTCACAACCCATTTATAAGTGCCGTCGGGTTGCCTAAGCCATATAGTAACGAAACTGCCAAACGCTGATGGTTCTTCCACAACTCCCGTTCGCTGCAATTCCCAATTTCCGGTAGTGTATCCGATGATTCCGTTCGATGAGATATCAGCATAATTCGGGGCCCTTACGAGACGGCTCGCATCGTCCACGCGATCTCTCCAATAAGGCTTTGCCATGGTTTGGTCAGGTACATATATCAAAGCATCGCTCGTCATATGGGCAAGAAAGGCGGCCCGGGTTCCTTGTTCCGTGGCCGACGCGGCAAAGGCCTTTTCCGTCTGTACCATGTTATCAAGGTCAGGCTGAGCAACAGAGACTAACGCGGCAGCGGTAATGATTATCAACACTAATAAATATTTCATAGGATCGCGGGGTAAGCAGTTATCTTTGCGCGTTAGCCGCAATTTTTCAATTATACTAAATGTCCTCTGTCGGACTGACCATTATGATCAGGTTTCCATAAGATTCAAGCGATGAAAAGAGGAGGATTAATTTCGCTTACCGCCAAGGGCTTGTACTGTGACAAGGGTGGCTTTTATATCGACCCGTGGAAGCCCGTCGATCGCGCCGTGATTACCCATGCGCATGCGGACCATGCCTATCGCGGCAGTAAAAACTATCTGGTTGCCAAACCGGGTGAGTCCCTGGCCCGGATCAGGCTCGATCCCGAAGCGTCGATCTCATCGCAGGAATACGGCGAAGTCGTGACGATCAACGGAGTAAAAGTCTCGTTCCACCCGGCCGGTCATATACTGGGCTCGGCCCAGGTCCGCGTCGAATACAAGGGTGAGGTATGGGTGACCTCTGGCGATTATAAATTGACCCCTGATCCGACATGCGCCCCGTTCGAAAGCGTGAAATGCAATTTCTTTATTACCGAGGCTACCTTCGGACTTCCCATCTACCGATGGCCGCGTCCCTCACAGGTATTCGAAGAGATGAGCGACTGGTGGCGGCGAAACCGGGAACGCGATAAAGCATCCGTCATCTTCGCCTACTCGCTCGGCAAGGCGCAACGAGTGTTGAACGGCATAGACCGGTCGATTGGGCCAATTTACACACACGGGGCGGTCGAGCGTTTGACGCAGGCTTATCGCGAAGCCGGGATCGATCTTCCCTCGACTACCTATGCGGGTAATGTGACAAACAAGAAAGACTTTGTCGGCTCATTGATTGTAGCTCCGCCATCGGCTCAGGCGTCGACGTGGCTTCGCCGGTTCGGCACCCAGTCTACGGGCTTCGCCTCGGGGTGGATGATGGTCCGCGGGGCACGTCGCCAGCGGGCGATTGACCGCGGATTTGTGCTTAGCGATCACGCCGATTGGCCGGAATTGATGACAGCGATCGAGGCCGCGGGTGCCGACACTGTCTATGTAACACATGGCTTTTCTACAGAGGTGGTCCGCTGGCTGCGGGAAAACGGCGTGAATGCCGAACCTCTCAAAACCCAGTTCGTGGGCGACGACGCGGGCGACATGACGGACGAAGAGGGCGAACGTTACCTATGAACCTCTTTACCGATCTCTACGTCGAGCTCGACCAGACAAACAAGACCAACGAAAAGGTCGAGGCGATGCGATATTACTTCGAGCACGCGGCTCCGCATGATTCGGCATGGGCCCTATATTTCCTTTCCGGCCGAAAGCCTCGACAGATCGTGCCGTCAAAACTGCTTCGCGAGTGGGCACTTGAACTCTCGGGGATCCCCGAATGGTTATGGGCCGAATCACGCGACACCGTCGGGGACAGTGCGGAGACGATGGCCCTGCTGCTGCCCAACAACAACGAGATCGATGAAACCTCTCTCCACATCTTGGTGGAAGACCAGCTATTGCCGCTAAGAGGCTCCGATGTGGAGGTCCAGCGAGAAGCGGTGACTGAGGCATGGTCGCGCATGAACTATTCGCAACGCCTCGTCTACAACAAGTTGATCTCCGGCGCGTTTCGCGTCGGAGTTTCTCAATCTCTGGTGATGAGGGCCCTTTCCCAGCTTTCTGAGCTTCCCACGGATGTGATCGCACTCCGCTTAATGGGTGAATGGACACCTTCAGCAGATTTTTTCCGCGAGCTGCTCGACCCTGAGCTCGAAAGTGAGGAAACGCCGATAGCCCGCCCCTTCCCTTTTCATCTCGCCCACCAGCTCGATAACGAGCCGGAAGAACTCGGCGATGTCTCCGATTGGCAGGCCGAATGGAAATGGGATGGCATTCGAGCCCAGCTGATAAAGCGTCAGGGGCAGGTCTTTATATGGTCACGCGGCGAAGACCTGATAACTGAGCGTTTTCCTGAGATTGCCGCCGCCGCGGAAAATCTGCCGGACGGTACGGTGATAGATGGCGAAATATTGCCATGGAAAGATGAACGAGTCCTGCCCTTTACCGAACTTCAAAGGCGGATCGGGCGAAAGAACATCTCAGCAAAGATCCTGTCCGAAGTTCCGGTCATCCTCCAGTCTTATGACCTGCTCGAATATGAAGGAAACGACATTCGCTCGTTTGAGTTTCGTACGAGACGTGAGTTTCTGGAAACGGTGGTGGAGGACCTGGCCGATGACGCCCGGACAGTCCTTCGCGTTACCGAGTCGGTCGAGGCTGCAAGCTGGAGTCGCTTTGGCGAGCTTCGCGAAGAAAGCAGATCACGCGGGGTCGAGGGCTTTATGTTGAAACTCCGCGGTTCTCCATACCGTGTAGGCCGTCATCGCGGCGATTGGTGGAAATGGAAGGTCGATCCGCTGACCGTCGACGCGGTGCTGATCTATGCACAGAAAGGCTCGGGCAAGCGGTCTAACCTTTTCACCGACTATACCTTTGCCGTCTGGAAAGGGGACGAGCTAGTTCCCTTTGCAAAAGCATATTCCGGCCTGACCGATGCCGAGATCCGCAAAGTAGACAGATTCGTTCGCAATAATACTATCGAGACTTTCGGCCCCGTCCGTGCGGTAAAGGCCGAATTGGTCTTTGAGCTCGCCTTCGAAGCATTGCAAAGATCGACACGACATAAATCCGGGGTCGCCGTCCGCTTCCCTCGAATCGCCCGCTGGCGAGAGGACAAACGGATCAAAGACGCCGATTCCCTCGAAACCATTTACGAAATGCTTGACGCATACCAGTCAGCCACAAGATGAGAAACGACCGCAGAGTGAGCGATATCTCGGACCTCGGCGCTGATCGATATCCGCACCTGAAACTCACGCAGGAGGAGTATCCGCGGGTCCTCGCTACCCGCCGGATCGAGGACGATAATGCGGAATATTACGGAGCATTTCTAACCAAAACCGCCGTTCGGATAATGATCGATCTTATCAATCGGGTGTTTCGCCTACGTCTGTGCGACCTCGAGATCGACGGTTCCTGGCCGGCCCCATGCACACAGTATTACCGCCGCCGCTGCCTTGCCCCGTGTGTTTCCGCTCTTTGCACCTCTGACGAATACAAACAAATGGCTGAGCTGGCACGTCTTTTCATTGCAAACGAACGAAAGGCATTTACATCCGCTATGCTCGACATCATAGATCGCCACTCTGAAGCTCTGGATTTCGAGAAAGCTGGCTACTTTCGCGATATCCTTCTCGCCATTGAGAAATTTTGGAAGCAGCCGAGGACCGATGTATGGCTCGACGATACGGTCGACACCTATGCGGTCGAGGACACTCCACAGGGCTCGTCGATATTCCTGATCACTCATCGCGGGCGTTCCGTTCTTGGCCGGAAAGTTTTTACTGTAGATCGCGAGGATTATGAAACCTCGGATGAGGCCCTTTATCGGATTATCGAGTCCTTCTATCAATTTCATCTCCCGCGTGAGATACGCGTCACCCGCGATTTCTACCGGCGAACGGAACTCGTTGATCTGCTCTCTGAAAGATTCGACAGGCAGGCCATTATCCGTGTTTACGGCCCATCAAAGACCGGTGTTAACGCCCGCCGCGGCCTTCACCTCGGCCGCGACGAGCACGAGCTCGACAAGGTGAAGCCGATCGCGACGCCGGAAATCATTGCTTCGAAATTGATGCGGATATTTGATACGGGTAAGCTCGTCCATCGTGTCGAGGCATTCGACGTAGCACACATTTCCGGTACCGGCATCGTTTCAGCTTCGTCCGTGTGGAATAAAGGAAAATTTGTTTCGGAGGAATATCGCTTTAGCGTATCCGGCGAGAAAAGTGAGTTGACTGCCTTGGCAGAATTCGTGATCAGCAGGCTCAGTTACCCGGGCCTCCCAACACCGGACCTGATAGTCCTCGACGGGGGAAAACCTCAGTTGAATGCGGTCGTTATGGCTCTCGGCAACACGGACGCAGTTCGTGTCCCGATGATTGCGGCAGTTAAACCGAGAGGAAAGCATTCATCGATCAGGGCTTTTCTTGGTTCTGACGGTTCGGTGACCGATTTCAATCCTGAATCCCCAGCACACTTGATGCTCCAACTCCTCCGCGACGAGGCCCACGATCTAGCAAATCGCGTCCATCGCGATTACCGCGAAATGATGCCATTCTACGAGGTTGCGGGCGTTGACTTACCGGTGGTCGTGCCGCTTCGGTTTCACGCCGAGAACGGAGGTGCCGAGGATCTGATCCCGATCGAAAGTCGATAGTTTTATTTCAAACATGAGGATCGAAAAGTAGCGTTAGGTTAGACTCGGCAACTTCTTCATCTGGAAGATGGTCACAACGCTCAATATTATAAATCGGAATTGATTTACCAGGATCTACACCCACAATCCAGCCCTCTACCGTCTTTCCGGCGGTATCACGGAAACTGACTTGAGAATTATGCCTGAATCTAATTCCGGGCAACTTTTCACCTTTTACGTATGCCGTACTCAGTTTCTGCTGTTTCCGTCGTTCGTCGGCTTTACTCATAATTTTGTCCAGCTACTCCACTCTCACAAAATCCGTGCCGCTGCGGCCAAACGTTTCGGGTGCATACATCTCCTCTGCCTTTGCCGGCGGTACTACGAACTGGCCGGGCGTCGTAGCTCGTGTAACGTACGAGTAATTATAAACGCCTTCCCAGAGCAGACCGGTAAACGCCTCGGCCCGTTCGTCGCTGAAATTCTGGTGCTCGAACCAGTGCTGCCGCCACCACCAGGAGCCGTGTCCGATCGATCTGCTGCCATAAGTCGCCACACCTGTCGCGGGCCTGACGTCGGCAGGGATCGCCTCGGTGACAGCAAGACCGGGATTGAGTATCTCCAGCCCGGCCGGAAGATTGTCTACGAGCGCAACGTGATATCGCCGTCCCTGGGCGACCATAGTCAGCCTTACCCGGACCCGCGCACCGGACTTGATCGTCCACGTGCCGTCCGCGTTTTGCCTGACGTCCTCTTTATCATCGATCGGCTCGTAGCTTCTGAGAACGGTGAACCCATAATCTGCCGGTTCGAGCTTCAGATTTTTTGGAGCGTATTTCATCCCGATTCGGTAATAGAGCCGGCCTGCACCCTGGCGGTCGAGGATCAGGTTCGAGGTGCCGCCCTGATCGACGAGATACGACATCGGGATATCGAGCTGATTCGAGTCGACCGAGCGGCCCTTGAACGCCTCCTCGCCAGCATACGTGTTCCCCAGCCAGATCCGCGTCACAAAGTTAGGTGTGACCTTTTCGAACGCATTGAAGTACTTGTCCAGAGCAAGCAGGATAAAGACATTCTCCTGCGTCGTACCCCAATGGCCTTTTGTACGATGAGCAAGCAGGCCGCGAACGAGCTTCGGAATGAGATCGTTTGCCGGAGCGTGGACACTCTTGTCCGCATCGAGACCAGCGGCGACACCGGTCTGGGTCTCTTTACTCGTAACGGACCTCGAAGTTGGACTTACTCCGAACGCCGAGGCGGCGTTCATGCGGACACGAGTGTCCGCGTTCCCACCGGCCTTTATTAGCGCTTCGAGCAGTACGCCGTCGGCACGGCGGTTCGAGTACATGATCAGCCAGGCACCGTCGCCGTAGTTTGTAACGAAATTGGCTGTAGAGGCGGTTTCGGTGGTGCGGTTGTTGAGGAAATGCAGGATCGCCTGGACCTCCGCCGTAGAGCCTTTGTCATCGGCGAGGACTGAAAGGACCCAGCCGAGTGCCTCGAACGGCATCTTCTCGATCGTGGCTTCGGCCAGCAGCTTTTTCGCTTTAGCCGTATCTTTATCGCCCATCATATCGCGGACATACAGGGCGTAGGCCGAGATCGTCCACCTTACCTGCGGCGAATTCTTGTACCACTCGTCGAAATGCTTTTCGACGTCCTTCAGATAAGGCTTCGTCTTATTCAGCATGTCGTCGGGCACCTTATATCCCTTGGCCTTAGCCAGAGCAAGTGCGTGTGCGACGTGGATGGTTAGGAACGGGTATTGGTACCTTTCACCGTCGCGTTTCCACAGGCCAAAGCTGCCGTTGCTCCGCTGTCGCGACCCGAGGATCTCGATATCACGGGCGAAGTAGCTCTCAAGCTGATTCGCTGTCGGCATATCCTTGGCCTTGAATGCACTAAGCACATCCCGCATCGCGGCGATCGAGATCATTCGCGACGAGATCTGCTCGGAACAGGCGTATGGGTAATTGGTTAGATATATAAAGGCATCGGTCAACTCCTGTAGCTGAGTTGACGACGTGGTGACCTCGAGCCCGCCGAATTGCGGGAACACATCGCCCGGTGTCTGGACCGGCTGGAATATCGCACCATTTTGGTCTGTCGTCCCATAGGTTGCGAAGGCCTCGGTCGTCGCGGGTGTCCACACGGGCAATGATATCTCGGCGGCATCGCTGTATTTGCCCGATGAGACCACAAATTGGAATCTCGCCGTGCCTGCCTTGATCGTTGATGCCGGAAAACGCACCTCTGCTCGGTCATTTGCTTTGACAGTGACCCGTTTGCCTGCGGTTGTGTCCGTAGCCCGACCGTTAGGGAGGGCTCTCTCGGGGTTGTCCGCGCCCTTACTGACGTGCGGGCTACTGACACCGAGACTCGCGTTTGTCGCACGGACTGCCACGTCGACGGTCATATCCTGATCGGTCTGGTTTTGCACCACAACCGGCAGCTCGACCTTATCGCCGAAATTCATAAAGCGCGGTGCCGATGGCCGGACCATCAGGGGCTGCTTCGCAGTGATGTTCGATTCTGCTTTCCCGAATCGTTTTCCCTTATCGACGGCTACAGCCGTGATCCTGTAACGGGTTAGGTTATCCGGCAACTTGATATCAACTACCGCCTTCCCGTTCGAATCGGTCTTTACGGTGGGCGAGAACAATGCGAGAGCGTTGAAATTCTGGCGAAGGGCTATCCGCGATCCGTCCCCGTCGCTAACACCAAATTCGTCGACAGTCATTTCCCTACGTGCATCATCCCGGTTCGCCGCTGAACTCTTAGCCCTGACGCCTGCACCAGCGGCCTGCGGAGCCATGGCCATTTCGGAAACAGACACCATGTCACCGGTTGAAGGAGGTGGCGGAGGATTCTTCAGATCCTCAGGATTGCCGAGAAGGACATCTTTCCGCGAATGGTAATCCATCACCCCGGTGCCTCTTGCCGTATAAAATACGCCCATCGGGTCCGGGATGATATACGTTGCGAGAGCAAGCACACTTTCATCAACCACGACCAATGCCACCTCGGTGTCGCCGACCGGTTCGCCGCGATGGTCTTTTACATCGATGTTCACTTTCGTTTCACCACCGGGGATGAGCGTCGTGTCTACGGGTTCCGCGGCTACCGTCAGTTTTCGCGAGGCAGTCGAGATCGAAAGGTTCATGCTGCCGGTTGCGTAAGCCGGCCGGTTCGGAACGCGGACACTCTTGTCCGCTTCTCTGTCGACCGAGCGGACAAGAGTGTCCGCGTTCCGTTCCGCCGAGCCGACCAGATCGACCTGGGCAGTAATATTGGGCAGATACCTTTCTTCGAGCGGAATGCGGAGCGTGATGGACGACTCCTTCATCGAGAACCGCTCCGTCTTTACGATCCCGTCACGCCTGAGGGTCAGCACGCCCTCGGCGGGTGTGAAAGGCGAGATCACAAGCAGCTCGGCGACATCGCCAGGGACAAATTCCTTCTTGCTGGGAATGATCTGCACTTCTTCCTGCTCGACACCGCGTTTCGGAGGCATCTTGCCGCCGGGCACCCAGATGGTCATCTCGCTTTCATTAAAGCGTTCACGATCGTCCATCACCGTTGCCGTGACGATGTAACGGCCGCCCTGTTTGGTAATAAAGCTGCAAGTTTGCGCGATTTGAGCAGAGGTAACGGTGCACGTCTGTTCGTCAATTATTTCTTCCTTCCATGCCCCCTTATCGAACCTCCAATCTTTCAGCACGGCCTTAATCTCGACCGCGTTTCCGGCTCTCAGATTTCCGTCGATGTCGGAAACGATAGATTCGATATTGATCTTCTCGCCTTTTTGGACGAATGTTCGCGGCGTGCGGATCCCTACATACAGCGAGCTCGGGTGCACCAGCAGCGATGTCGTGCTCGACCACGTCTGGCGATTGACGTCCTGTACAGACGATGCAGCAGTGATAGCGTACGGCCGAGGCGGTTTTACCGATTGAAAGTCGATCTTGAGCAGATGCTTGCCCGATGCGTCTGTCACCCCCTTGAACGACTGCGACGAACCGCCGCCATACGGGTACCCACCACGGCCAACGCTCATCTCTCCGTAATCGAAAGCCCTCCACCACGGCGTCCAGGTGCCGAATGTAAATTCGTCACGATTCGGCGGCGTGTAATTTGTGGATCTCGCGGTCACAGTCCAGTTTGTGTCGGCATTTGCGAGCGGGCCGCCTGCGTAATATTTCGCTTCCACCGCTACCATCGCGTTGCCGCCTACAAAGTGCGGAGCTTCGGTCTCGACTTTTGATGTCACCTCGAATTCGGGCCGGCGAAATTCCTGGATCTGGAATTGGTGGGTATATGCAGAACTTGAATCAGGAGATGTTCTGAACTCGATGCGGCCATGTCCGAGATTCACGTTGTCGGCGAGGATAAATTTGAAATCAAATCCGCCGAATGGGTTCAGATCGACATTCCCTTTAGCTATCTCGTTATTCCGTGGATCGTATGCGGTCCATAGCCATGTGCGGCTTTGGTCGCCCAATGGTTCGATATCACCGAGCTTGCTCAGGTCGACATTGCGAAGCCAGCCTTTTATATGCACTTCCTCTTTAGGTTTGTACATTTTCCGGTCGTCAAAAACGTACCAGCGAAGCGAGTGCCCTGCCTCTTTGCGATACCACGATCCGGTGTCCTGCCAATAGTAATCACTATTCTCCGGCAGAAACGCAACGTCATTGCCCCGCCGGGCGATCAGCATATTCTGGCCTTTGTCGGAACGGCGTTCGGGCAGGGCAATCCGCAAGATGCCACTCACGGGAGTTCGGTTTGACTGTGCCGGTTCGACCGATTCAGTTTCGGCGAACGACCCGTTCGGTCCCGAAGCCTGGATCTCATCATGTTCGCTGCCGCCCCAGGACGTCAGCCAATCCCACGCCTGGGCGAGATATCCAGGCTCGGGGACTGCGGCCTCGCTAATAACTCCTCCGCTGCCGTGCGGATGGATCGATAATTCTACGCCGGAAAGCGCTTTTCCGGTGGTAAGCTCGGTTGCAAACCCGACTAGTTCCGCATTATCGACAAAAGCATCCAGCCCGATCTGTGTCGACTGCAGCCATGTGATGATACGCGTCCGGTCGTTCTTGTCACGCGGTATCGTAGGCTCAATGTGAACAAGTACGTTGCCGAAACCGCCGGTTAGAGTTTTCGAGACATCGATGCGCGTTTCGACCATCTCATCCGGTTTACTCGCGATCTTTAAGACTGTGTCCGAAACCACCTGGCCCGGTATTGGGGGTCTTTGTCGGTCATCGTAATTCATTCGCCGCACATATTCGCCGTACTGATACCAGTCCTGCGGCTGCACCTTACGCAAAACGACCCTTGCCGCATCGTGGTTGGTAGAGTAAATGGAGAACGTGGGTTTCGCGGTTGGATCAAGAACGGACATAAAGCCGCCCTGGGCGTAGAGGGCCGACTGGGCGGAACCAACGCTAATCGAGGTCGCGGCGGGCTCGCCCATCTTCTGCCCAAAGATGTCGGCAACATCGCCGTCGATCGTGACCTTGTAAGTCGTACGGCCCTTTTTGTAGCCCTGGATGTAAATGTGATTTCCCGACGGATATATCTTTAGCCCTTCGACAGCCGGCTCGATGCGTATCATTTCCGGCGTGAATTTCGCGCCATCGATCGGGTTGGTAAGCTCCAAGTACCATGTTTCAAATGGCGAGCAGTTCTTGTTATTTTTCCATCCGCAGTAGGACCCTGTAAATTTCATCGGTCCGAAGGTCCTGAATCCAAAACTCTGAGGTGCGACAGTGGTCAACGGCCCTTCGGCTGACGGCGTTCCCTTTTCAACCGTCACAGCGATTGCAGACGCTGCCGGCAGAGCATTTTCGAGGCTGCCGTCGGAATTTACCGCCCTCAAAGCGATCCAGCGATTCGGCTGTGCTTGTTTTGAGTAATACGAGATACTGCCGTCGGCCTCGATCTCCTCCTGGGTTGCAAGACGGGTCCGCAGCTTTCGGCCTTGTGCGGTCACCGATATTGTCCTCAGAACGGCTTCAGGATTGATCGCCTGGTCGAATGAGATAAAAAGCATTGCGTCCCGCCGCGTTACATTTCCGTCCGGGAACTTACTTTCGATTTTTGGCGGAGGAGTTGTGAACGTCCAGACCGCATCTTTGGCGAGCGTCTGCCCCGTCGCGGATTTTGTGCCTGCGGGCACGCGTGCGGTGAATTTCGTTGCCATCGGAAAACGCTTGTCCGTATCGAACATCAGCGTCTTGGTCCCCAGCCATCGCCAGTTTCCCTCAACCTGCGGCGACAATTCGACGGGCATAATTTTGGCCGCCTGTTCCTGCGAGGTGACCGCCACCATCGGGTGCGAAAACGTAACGTTCAGGTCGGGTGCCAGTGGCACTTCACCCTCGGGCGAGTATCTGATCACCTGCAATTGACCACTTGTATCGACACCGGGAGCTTGCTGTTGTGCATCGACCGGAAATTTAACAGTTACCTTGGTTCCGGTTTTTGGGGCGGGCAGCGTTCCGGCTCGTTTTGCAAAATCTGTCTGGTCGTCACCTGTTGTCTTTATCTCAGGAATGCGCTTTAGCAGATCTGAAGCCGCGCCGGCGCTGAGCGGATCGGTAGCCGCGAGCTGCTGCTTCTCGCGAGTCTCGGCACCCTCGACACCTTCGCTAAGCCGGAACTGAAGTCCGTCCGGCACGTCTTTTAACCTTAGATCCATAGCTTTTCCGATCGCCTGCGCCTGCACGGTTGTACCAGCCGGAGCGATCGAACCCAAATAAACCGTTAGAAGCAACGCCCATGCAGCAAACTTTTTCATAAAATTGTATCGTCCATTCCCTAAAACGCTATGCACTGTGTCAGGCGAGTTGTCGCTGACCAGCAATATGGCCGGTCGTTGATCACCCTGCTACGCTTTGAGAACGCCGGGCGAATAGAAACTTGCAAAACCCAGGGCCAGGATACTTGCATCATGTGCTCCAACGATGGATTTTTATAAAAAAACGCTTGAATATGTGAAGTGTCTTTTTGCTACTGACCTGTGAGGACTACAAGAGCCGCTTCGCCGCCTCCGGCCGCGACATTAACCAGCGATTGAGAAGAGAGCCGGATGAGCCCGCCTTCGGCCTTTCCTCGAAAAAGAAACGGATCGAAATCTATTAAGAGCTCCTCCATGAAGGCTTTTTCGCCATATGTCGGAAACCGCACTTTTTCTACCGGGACGCGCTCCTGAACGACAAAGGGATCGGATAGGGCGCGTTCTATGGCGTCATCCCATTCGCTTTCGTTGCTTTCCCAACCGAAAATGATTCCCGAACCTCCATAATCATCGTTCGGCTTGAGAATGAATCGATCCCGGTCACGACGGACGAGTTCAAGCAGGTCGTGCCTTTTACCCTGAAAACGCACCTCCCTGTCAGTCACAAGGCGCGTCCATGGTAAATGCCTTTCGATCACTTCGAGCTGTCCATCGGTGAAAAGATAGGCGAATCGATCATTGCTTACTACGGCAAGGCTCGCCTTTTTGTGCGGAATCTTTGTTCGGAACGAGTTTGCCATGAAAATGTTCCCATCCTCATATGCTCGCCTGAGCGGGTGGTCATCTGTCGAGCGTTCGAAAAATTCGTGGATCAGTACCCGTTTGTAAAAAATATCGACCTCAAACTCGCCGATACGCATCAGCGTGCCGTCATATTCCAGCTGCTCAGGGTCGGCGATAACGGTACTGTGCCCTTCTGATTCGAAAAACTCTCGTAAACTTTCAAATTCAGTCGCAGTTGATACACCGGTCCAATCGACGATAGCGATATTAGGCATTTCTTTTTTCCCGCCAAATTCGCGATAACCCGAGACGAGTGCTCCTAGAAGTTGAACGTGCGGCCGCGGCAGCCAGTGCGAATTGTTCGCGAGAAAGTCGCGTATCTCCGGAATTTCGTTCAGCAGCTTTTCGATCTGTATCTGGTCTGTTATCCCTGCGGGGGTTTCGCCGTTGTATTCGAGAAACTTGAAACTGCCGTCCGCAATAAATGCGTCCAGGCGGCTCGAATTACAAACTCCAGGATATCCCGGATCCATACGAGCATATCGCTTTTCTATTTCGTTCAAACCCAGCTCGGCAAGAATTACATCGCTTTCAAGCGCGGCGAGCGTCATCACGTCGAATGCTTCGGCGAGAATCTCGGCCGCTCGCGAAATCTGTTTATAGAACGCTTCGGTAAAAAACTCGGGCCTCAAAAAGGGTGAAAACGGACGACCGCCAGACACCAATCCCAGCTGATGCTGCATCTCGTCTAACTTTGCAAAGAGTTCTGAATCAGTTAGATGGTTTTCGATAAGGGCATTATCGAGCGAGGTTACCGCGTCTGAAACACTTTCATACATAGGCGCCTGATTGTTACCCGGATCAGCACATTTACTGTAAACCAAATCCGCAAATTACCAAATTCGGCCGGGAGCCACAGGTCATTTTGTGAGGGTTTATTTATTACGGTTTCCTGTTATACTGATTCGGAATTTGCAACTTTGCTATTTTAGTTAGCGTAGATGATTTGGCGTATTCATTTCAACACGATTATTTAGGAGCAGATAGAAAACATGGGACTTTGGGCCAGACTGAAGAGGGTATTTTTTGCAAGCACCGGAGCGGCACTCGATAAGATCGAAAATCCTGAGTTGGTGCTTCAGCAGACGATCCGTGATATGCGGGACCGTGTGCCGGAACTGAACAACTCAGTGGCTCAAGTAATGGCGACGGAAAGGCTGTTGCTGAAGCAAAAAGAGAACCTCTCAACGCAGGTTGTTGACCTCGATTCCAAGATCAAGGCCTCGGTCAAAATGGGGCGTGACGACATTGCTACCGCGTATATCGGACAGCTACAGCAGGCCCAGGTTGATCTCGAACGCACTACGGCGCAGGCCGACCAGGCCCAGCTTTCTTCGCAACAGGCCCTTAAAGCGCGCGACAACTATGTCCTCAATATGAAAAAGCGCACGGCCGAGGCCATGCAGCTCATCAGCGCGGCCAAGCAGGCGAAATTGCAGGAACAGCTGGCTCAGACGATGGAAACCTTCAACATCGGCGACGACGCATCCACTTTCAGCGAGATGCGAGAAAAGATCGACCGCCGGGTTGCCGCCGCCGAGGCGAAACTTCAGCTCGGATCATCGTCCGTCGACTCGCAGATGCAAGACAT
>JBGSXN010000177.1:0-7281 GCA_041751355.1 Pyrinomonadaceae bacterium | reverse complement strand
CCGCCCACGTCGGAGGACCTAAACCAGGCCCTGCAGACCGTTATTAACCAACGGCTTTTTGCCCTCGAATCCCAGAGACTGCCTCGCGAAGCGCCGACGCCGGATCAGATAGCCGCGAAGATCCGCGATACGGCTGCGGTTTTGGGCCCGCCGGCTGCATTTGAAGCCCGGCTTAGGCAGGTTGGCTTTGACTCGGTCAGTGATGAGGCCTTTGAGGATCTAATATCCCGGCGGCTTTCGATCGAGAATTACATCGATTTTCGGTTCGGTTCGTTCGTTGTTGTTACCGCGGACGATGAGGCCAGATATTACCGTGACGTCTTTGTGCCCGAATTCAGGCGTACAAAACCAGGACTTCTGCTTCCCACGCTAGACGAATCACGGGCCGAGATACGAGACATACTGACCCGGCAAAAGATCGCTACCGCTATCGAAGCTTTTCTCGATGAGGCAAAGCGTAGAGTAAACATCGAGATCCTTATCGAGGTCTAACCCGCCCGCTGAGGTCTTGACCGGACCGCTTCGGACATTTATCATCTTATGTTCGCTGCCGGAGTGGCGAAATTGGTATACGCACTAGACTCAAAATCTAGCGGGCTTAACGCTCATGTCGGTTCGAGTCCGACCTCCGGTACCATCCCTTTTTTGGCTGCACTGAGGCCGCTCATTTGGCAAAGCAATGAATATCGGGATTTTGATCTCAGGCCGTGGATCGAACATGGCAGCTCTGGCCGATGCGGTCGAGAGCGGGGAGATCCCTGACTCACGAATCGCCGTCGTGATCAGCGACAAACCGCAGGCGACGGGATTGCAAAAAGCCGAGGCTCGCGGCATTGAAACGCTGGTTATCGAGAGAAAGGGCCGCACTCGCGAAGAACATGATGCCGAGATCGTTGCCGAGCTAAATCGAAGAGGTGTCGAGCTTATTTGTCTCGCCGGATATATGCGGCTACTTTCGCCCAAATTTGTGGCGGAATTCCCAAACCGGATCGTAAATATTCACCCGAGTCTGCTGCCCGCATACCCTGGCCTCGATGCACAGAAGCAAGCTCTCGAGGCCGGTGCGAAGGTGACGGGATGTACAGTACATTTTGTAGATGAGCATCTGGATCACGGGCCCGTTATCCTGCAGCGTGAGGTAGAGATCCATGCCAATGATGACGTGGAAACACTCTCAGCAAGGATATTGGAGTACGAGCATGAACTTTACGTAGAAGCCGTAAGATCCATTGTGACTGATGTACACAGTACTTAAGTCGATCCCCCATAACATCAGCAGTTCAGCGAAAGCTTATAGATCGATCTGAGAGCAGCATAATCCGGGATTCGATTTTGACAGACCTCCCTGTTTTCCGTAAACTCTAAGTTTTCACTTTCGGGTGAGTTTAATGGAGAGCGAATATGCCGAAGAGAACATATCAACCGAACAACCGCAGGCGTGCAAAAAAGCACGGATTTCGCGCTCGAATGGCGACCAAGAACGGCCGCGCCGTGATCAAGCGTCGCCGGGCGAAAGGACGCAAGAGATTAACAGTCCATCATTATTAAGCCTCGGCTTACCTAAAGAGTCGCGCATCGCTAAACGCGCTGATTTTCTAAAGGTTTACGAGCAGGGAATACGTTTTGAAGGCCGTTTTATGACGGTTTTCATTTTGCCTTCAAAACGCGGTTTGCATCGTGTGGGCGTAACCGCAACCAAAAAAGCGATCGGTAAGGCACATGATCGTAACCGGGCTAAACGGCTTTTGAGAGAGAGTTTTAGGCTGAGCAGGGCTGAGCTAAACGAGATCGCGGCGAAATACGATTGGGTGCTGAATGCAAGGCGTCGTTTGCTGAGCACCAAGCTCGACAGGCCGTTGGCGGAATTCAAGGCGATTGCCGAAGAGGTTCGGCTGGCCGTTGCTGCAGATCCTTTGCCACAGAGGTCACGGAGTAAAACAGGGGATTGAGGGGCATGATGCCCTTACGGAAACTCTCTGTGGCTCTGTGTTCGCTGTGGCAAAATTGTTTTGGAATGAAGTTTCTGGTTTTAGACCTTCTGGGCATATATAAGGCGTTTGTTTCGCCCTTTTTGCCGCCGGCCTGCCGGTTCGAGCCGACATGCTCGGAATACGCCTGCCAGGCGGTCGAAAAATACGGATCGCTGCGCGGAACATGGATGGGCCTAAAGCGTATTCTACGGTGTCAGCCATTTTGCAGGGGTGGGCATGATCCGGTCAAATGATTTGCGGTTTTTCGATCGCGCGACGATAAGATCGCAAATACTTAGCAATGGACAATAGTAATAATCAAAATCAGTCAAGATTCCTGATGGCGGCTGTGCTGTCGATGGGCATATTATTCGCATGGTCATATTTTATGGCACCGACGCCTCCGCCCGTCGACCCGAACGCAAACATCGCGGTGAATACGAATACCGCAACGGCTTCGCCCGCGGCCCAAACGCCTGCCGCTGACGTCCAGCCTCAGACAGCACTGGAAACGACGCCCGACACGACACCGAACCGGCAGATCACGATCAAGTCGCCATTGTACGAGGTCACACTCGATTCGCGTGGAGCGTTGGCAACGAGCTGGATACTGCTGAAAAACAAGTCGCCAAAAGGCGAGATCCCAGTCTATGCCGACGGTTCCACGGATAGTGAACTAAAGCCGCTGCAGTTGATATCGCAAGAGGCCCTGAGCAGGACACCGCGCGATATTCCCTTCCGGTTGTCGACCGGCGATCAGAATATTAACAGTCTCGTCAATGATCGGAACTACCAGGTTTCCGCGCCAGAAGATACGATAATTCTCGCCGAGGGCCAGGAGCAGCAGATCGATTTCACGCTGACGGATGCAAGCGGGATCGAGGTCAAGAAAAGCTTTCTATTTCGGTCGGACAGCTATATTTCGGATCTGGGCATAACCCTGCGACAGAACGGCCAGGCTGTCCCTGATACGAAATTGCTGATCGGTGCCAGTATAGGCGACCATGCGATCAACCATCACACTTTTTACCAGATCGAGTCAGAAGCTGTCGCGGCGATCGAAGGTGATATTCACCGTCATCAGGGGTATTACTCGTTCACCTTTGACGCCAACAATAATGCGGCGCTGACTGTTCCTGGTAATGTCGACTGGGCGGGCGTGAGCGACAGTTATTTTGCGATGGCCGCGATACCGGCTACGCCCAAGCCGGGCTTGGAACTGAGGGCCTCAAAGTACGAGGTCGAAACGAGACCTTACTTTTACAGCATATTTTCATGGGTGATCCGCAATGCAGAAACCAAGGAGACCCGGCATCTTGTAACTGCACATGTACCTATAAATACCGACGGTTCGATAACACGGATCTATACCGGGTCGAAAGATTACTTTCTGATATCGAGTCTGGACAAACAGCTTGATCAGTTGGTCGGCCGCGAACTGGAATTTATCAATCTGATCAATTTTAGTAATTACGCCCCGATCCGCTGGTTTGTTAAGCCGCTTTCGATACCGATCCTGTATGCCTTGAATTTCTTTAACGGCATCACGCATAACTACGGTGTCGCGATCATCGTCTTCACGTTTCTCTTTTACTCGCTGCTGTTCCCGCTGAGGTGGTATCAGTCTAAATCATTTAAAAAGGCCGCCGGAAACGCGCCCAAGATGAAGGCGATCCAGGATAAGATCAAGGACCTGCAGAAAAAGGGGATACCGACCGACGATCCACGGATGCGTGAACTGCAGATGCAGCAGCTTAAGATGACCAAGGACGCTCTGCCAATCGGCGGATGTCTGCCGATGCTGCTCCAGTTTCCGCTGCTGATCGCGTTTTATACGGCCGTCACGGTGTCGCTCGAGGTTCGGCAGGCGTCGTTTGTTTGGCTGCCTGATCTTTCCGCCGCAGATCCCTGGCATATTCTCGAGTTTGCATTTGCCATCTCGATGATACTGGCAATGAAATTCACGCCGCAGGCGGCAACCATTACACCCGAGCAGCAAATGCAGCAGAAGATGATGATCTATCTAATGCCGGTGATGATGCTCTGGGTAATGTGGGGGGCACCGTCGGGTCTTTTGTTATACTGGTTCTGCGGTAATATTGTCAGCTTTGGCCAGCAGATGGTGATCAACCGGTTAAATACCCCTAAGACGCCGCCGGGAACGGAGATCGTCAATGAGGTGCCGGCGAAAGCGAAAAAGGTGAAGACAAAGGCTTCGACCAAGTGATTGTTATGAACGAGATCTGTGAAAAGGCCCAAACTTTCCTGACGGAGTTAGTAACTGCAATGCGTTTTGACCTAAAGGTCGACGCCGAGTGGGCTGACGAGGGATGCTGTATCGATCTGAGCGGCGAGGACTCGCATTTTGCATTGACCGAGAACGGTGAGCTTCTGGACGCGTTTGAAGTACTGCTATTTCAGATCTACGGACGCGAACTCGGCCGGGAACACCGTTTTGTGGTCGATGCAGAACAGTTTCGAAAGACCCGCAAATCGGAGCTTCATGCGATGGCCCGGTTCGCCGCCGAGCAAGTTCGCAAAAACGGACGGCCATTTACCTTTGGAGTACTTAATTCGACCGAACGTCGAATCATCCACGTCACGCTTCAGAAGGAAGAAGACCTGTTTACCGAGTCAGTCGGGGATGGCCGCGAGAGGCGGCTCCAGGTGCGGCTGCAGTAGTCTCCGACCACCGCCGCCTGTGGTGCCGCAGCAAACGGAAGAGCCGCCGGAGACGATGTTCTGCGATGCACTGGAAGATGCAGGGGAATGAAATCACGACAGCGATCCGGAGTGTGACGCCGAAGAAGCCTTTGACCACGGAACCAGCTGGCTGGAAGACGAGATCGAGCGGTCCGATCCCACGGCAGACATTACTGCCCGGGAAGGTCCCGGATACGATCTTTACCCGGAAGCACACGACCGCGAGGCACCCACCGCCGAAGCCCCCCGGGGCACCGCTGCTGGAGCGTGACTTCGACAATAATGACCGCGAGATCTGGATCGAGAAACTGGATCCAACCGGACGCCGCCTCGTCTGGTACGTCGCCCAGACCTACCTCGGCAAGCCCAACAGCAAATACACCCGCCATGAATACCGCGGCCTAGCTATCAACATCGGCCATACCGTCGACCACCTGCCGACCCGGGAATCAGGCCGCGCCCCGCCGTAAGACACGTGAGCTGGTTTGGAAAACTACCCTTTACCTTATATTTGCGAACGGGGTCGTCAAGATCAGCAAAGCCGCCGACCCTTCCGATGGTGTTTGCGGCCGCGGTTCTTAGCTTTCCTTTGAAAATGAGAGTTCGCGCAAATAAGAAGTTGTCGATTTTCGGCTACTCGAAAATGGAAGTCTCCGTCCGCAATCTGTCGGCAAATTTCCCACAGTTCGTCTCCGGAAGCTGCAGACGCTTCTTCCAGACTCAGCCATTCCACCTGTTTGCCGCAGGTTTCGCACACCGGATTTAACGTCGTCCGCCTTAACTTATGCCGCACAACCGTTCGTTCGTATCTTTCGGAATAGACGAATAATCCTTTCTTCATTTTTATTTTCGCGCTTGTGCATAAGATTCAAGCGTTATGCCGAAAAATAACTGGGATTAAGGATTAATAGAAAGGAAAGCATCTCTCAACCTCAACCCCAGTTAGAACTCTAATACTTATTTTATTTTCTTGGCTTTGATGTCTCGTCCTTCGGCACGGTTGATGACCTCGACGACTTTCCCTGACGAATCCCGGACGAATACCAAACGATGATCCTCCCCTTTATGGAAAAAGGTATCGTTGCCCATCGGATACATTGAATATTTCCGATCAACTCCGCTGTAATGAGCCACCAACTTTTCGCCATCGCTCTCGATGGTTAAAATCAAACCTGGTGCGGGCGAATATTGTCCGACGTAATCGTTTAAGGCTTTGGCGTCCATTCGGACGATTGACGGGTCGGCAGGCGGCGGTTTGATTTCCGTCATATGTTGAGCAATAAGCTGCCATTTTCCGTTATTGCGGCGAAAAACCTGGGTAACTCGCTTCTTAAACTCCTCTTTCTGCTCGCCAATCTGCATTTCCTCCTCTACGAGAAAGTTTAGTAATGTCGTGTCGCCGTAATCTCGAACATGAACCGATGAAAAAGTGGGTGTTACTTTGATCGCTTTCGTTGTTTCGGGCGGGGGAAGGTCTTCCATTGCACGGGTTCTATTTAACACCATTCCTCTAGGGGAAGTTTCAAGATAGTCGGCAGCGAGAATTTGCTCGAAAAACGATTTATCGTTCCTCACCACGGCGTCGAATGCCTGCCGGTTCAAGCTCATTAATTCATTTTTCAGCCGTGCTTCGGCGAGTTCTTCTTTGGTCGCCGGTCGCACCGCCACTGTTTTGACGAAATATTTTCATTTTCCCTTATCGGCGGTTGTGACAAATGGACTGATTTCGACGCGGTAATTTCCGCTTTCCGGTGCGACAAAGACCATCGCCTCATCACCCTTAGTTCCGGTCGGGCTGTCCTGATCGGCAACGAGCGTGCCGTCGCGTGCGAACACGCGCAGCACGACATCCGCCCCGCGCTGCTCGACGATTAAATTAAAAGCCTCGTCCTTTTTCAGTTGAACGTCGTAGGTGTGTTTTTCCGGGCCTGAAATTTCACGCTCGAAATTTTTACCTGTTTCCAGTTTTTGTGCAGTTGCAAATGTTGCCACGGCGAGAATAAAAGCCCCGGTGATTGTCATTTTTTTCATTCTTTGCTCCTTCTATTGTTTCCAAATAGAAAATTCGAGTCCCAGAGTAATTCGCAACTTCCATCTAACCCTCCGTTAATCGTTATTCAACAAAGTTGAATGACTTGAGAGTAGCTGCCAAGTATCATCTTTTTTCACATAGGTTCTGGTAAAGCGGACTTTATTGTCTATCGGCTTTCCGTCAGGACTCTGTCCTTTTATGTGATCAATACCGGAAATGACAACAGTATCGTCTTGACCTCTCAAAGACACTTCCGAAAGTTGAACCCTATCGATTTTAGCTTGAGGGTTTTTAATAGCGTCGAGCAATTGGGCTTTGTTCCCCACCTGTCCGGTGGGTCCGATACTGATAAAATCAGGCGTCGTATGTCTTTCAAACCAATCCACGTCACGCCGCTTGAACGCCTGAATAGCGTCCATATCCGTATTCCAGGCCGTGAACATACCTCCAGGCATCGGATGTCCGACGTCGCTGACCACCTGCCAGCGGCCGCCTCGTTTTTCCAGAATATGAACTGACCGCGAGTAGCGCGTATTTTCCTTTCCATTCATCATCACTTTATTCACATTGCGATGC
>JBGSXN010000176.1:0-4203 GCA_041751355.1 Pyrinomonadaceae bacterium | reverse complement strand
CCGAACACATCGCCCATCAATGTATGGGATAAGTATGAGATCGCACGTCCATACGCGGCACCTCCCGGTTGGAAGGCTTCCGCGGGGATCAGCATTGACGTGATAATGCTGCTGCCGACGAGCAGAAAGCTCATGATCACGGCCGCTCCGGTGAGCAGCTTCTTGCCGTTTCTTATGCGGCCCTGCAGATAGGCCCGCTCTTCGGCGGACGAATCGGGTTCAGTCATGCCCGACGTATGAAGCAGTTTATCGTTTGTGGAAGGTTCCGGAACGTCACTCTTGACCAGAGGCATAACTACGACACCGGTTTCGAAGCCGGACAGACCAAGCGCAAGTTTCGGAAAAAACCAAAGCGAAGCAATAACAAGCCAAAAAACGCTGCCGTTCACATTATTGTCGCTCCATATCAGCACCTTCCAATTGCTGAACGTTTCGGGCCGCAGCCAGAATATCTCGTAAAGTCCAACACCGATTATCGTAATATTCAGCAGAAGGTACGCAGCGACAATACCGACCGCGAGACCGATCGCTTCACTAAAGCCTTTGAGAAAAACGACTCCCAAAAGCCCGATCAGAATCAGTGTGACGATAATTTGATGGTCCAAAAATTGTAAATGTTCGTGAACGAAGGGGTTCTCGACGATATGGGCCGTAGCGTCCGCCGCCGATAAGGTGATGGTAATAATGAAGCTGGTCGCAACAAAACCGAGAAGAATAAGGACGAACATCTTTCCCTTCCAGCGAGAAAGAAGCTTCTCCAGCATTGATATGGACCCATCACCGTGCGGGCTTTCTTCGGCTACGCGGCGGTACATCGGCAGTGCTCCGAAAAGAGTCAGCAGCACAAGGACGAAGGTCGCAAACGGAGATAAGGCACCGGCCGCAAGAAATGCAATACCCGGTTGATATCCCAGCGTGGAAAAGTAATCAACCCCGGTCAGGCACATCACCTTCCACCAGGGATGCTTTTTATGACGGCCCTCCGGCGCATGCGGGCCTTCGATCTCAGAGACCCCTTGATAGAGCCATTTCTTAAACCAGCTGGCCTGAGTTTTTTTCATTCCCAAAATCGAAAAAGACCGCCGTGCTTTAACACTCGCGGCTTTCCAGTAAGTCACTATGATCCGACAAACAGCATTCCGGACAGGCCGGTTGGAACACTTAGATTCTACGCCGATGGTTGGTCACGTCAAGGATGATAGGATTTAAAATATTAAAGGGGCGACGTCTCCCACACCGTCGCCCCAGATCACGATCTTGCGAAGGTGATCATATGTTCACCGGGAGGTGAACATTCCTAATTATGCATACACTTTTGTAAAACGCAACTTCTAAATTTATGAAAAGAGACGAAATTTATTCCACCTTAAAAGCACCGATCAGAGCGGTCTTGCCCCCATCGCCGCCCGCAGCGAAAACACTGTAAAGACCGGCGGGGACATTTTCATCAACTGATACGATGAAACTGATGACAGATGCGGCGCCACCAAAATCAGAACGAGCGTAAGATGCCGATGCAACGCGAATAAGTGCAGAGTTGAATTCGATAGATATTTTAGCCGGATCCAGATCTTGTCCGCCGAGATAAACCATATAATCCCGCCCGGCCCTGACCGGCACTGCGGTGTTGGCCAACCTGCTGTTGATGCCTATATATTCGACCACGGGCCCGTACGCTAGTCGCCCGATCCTTCCATTCACGGTCATCGAACTCCCTTCTACGACCTCGACCGATCCTAACTCGCCGCTTGATGAAGTCTCCCCTTCGCCACCGGATTGCCAAAAAAGCTTGTAATCGGCTTGGGGCAATCCGCCGAGGCGATATAAGCCGTCTGGCCCGGTTTCCGACTGGGCAAAAACACGTCCCGTTTCGATTTCCTCAGCCCAGACACGAACCGCTCTCTTCAAAGCACGGCCGTTAGGGCCCGTTATCCGCCCGGTAATTATCCCGCAGCAAGCTTCATCTTCGGTTTCGGGCTGGTATAATTCACGGATGGCCGCGATATCATTTCGTGCTAGTATCCGCGCCGAGAGGTCTGTGATCCCAAAAATACCATTCATCGAGAAGCTTTCAGACATCGCCGATCCGAGGACGCTGGAGTGCCTGAGACCTAACAAATGACCGATCTCGTGGGTAAGTGTGGCTTGTAGATCGAAGGTTCCGAACGACCCATCTGTCGAGAACTGCTGAAAGGGATTCAAAACTATATCTGCTTCGGTGATAAAACCTTTGCCATTGTAAAAAACCCGGGTCTTCGCCGATTCTTTGTCCGGTTCTTGCGAGAAAAGGAGTACATTCTCCGGGGTCTGTGCAATCGTGATCAGGCTGATCCCATCGCCGACTGGCCCCGAAGGACTAATGCTCTGTTTTTCAGAGACGTGATTAACAAATTCGATGTCCGCCGCTACTTCCCACGCCTTGAAACTACGCATCAACGCTCCCAATACATCACTGTCGGCCTTGATATTAACGCTAGGGTGCGTCAGGGAATCTGAGATCGCTATCTTTATCTGCCTGCCTTTCCACCTCAGATTTTGCTGGTCCGGTCGCCCGGGAATTCCCTGCGTATAGCTGGCAAACACCGGACCTGCCGTAATAAACGCAAATAGAAAGGCAGCTAGGATTTTTCTGAGATGATTCATTCGGAACTATCGAACGGCGGTTTCTTTTTCGTCGGGACGGCCGACCGATTCCAGATCGGAAAAGGCGACTATAAACAACAAGACGACGAGGCCTATCGTGACTAGCACGTATAATATCGAAATTTGTTCGTAACCTATGAGAAACGCAAAGACGATCCCCACAAGGAGCATCCACAGGAGTGCGAGCTTTCGGCGGCTAATTTTCTTTTTTTCTACCATCTGATGATTATTCTACAGTCCATTCATTTATTCTGAAACCCATCACTCCACTATCTTGAAAGGCATTTTCGTTAAACCCGGGTCCTGCGCTTCGGTTACAGGCGACGCCGGCGGATATTTTCGCCTGCTCCCGCCGCGAGATGCGACATCTATTATATCAAACGGTTTGAGAAGTTCATCCTCTATTTCCCCGCTCTCGATCTTTGAGAGGTCGACCTCGATGGCAATGGTCTCGGTCCCTGATCGGCGAAAAATGACGGCGGTACGGCCATTTGCCTCTTTCGTCATCCCGCCGGCCGCTGCAATTGCCCGGCTCAGCGTTAGTTGGGAGGTCAGAAAGACCGGCACCGGGATGTTAACAGCCCCTATAACGTAAACAGGAAGAGCCTTTCCGACAGTAACTATATCTCCGCTTAAGACGATCGGATTTGAAGACGCTTTCCCACCAATGAGATCGGTGATTTTGATGTTCGTCGTATTAGAACCGTTGTCTGAGGGCGTCGAAGACTTGTTGCAGCTTAGGTTTGTAGGACGAAATATATCGATCTCACCACTCGCACCACTCGCTATTCCGCCCGCCATGACCAGGAGTTCCTGTAAAGTGACCGGACGGCGAATGCTGAATCGCGTCGGTGTTCGCACCGCACCCGCGACCCTGGCGAGAGCGCGGTTCGAACGGTCGATTATCCTAACGACGACCTGCGGGTCGCGAAGTATCTTACTGTAAGCCTTGCTTATGTCGGCGGCCACGTCCTTCTCGCTTCGGCAAAGTGCAAAGATCGGAGCGTCGTACGCGTCATATCCGTCCAGATATCCTTCTGGCGTGACCGTGCCCCTCCAGTCGAACTCAAGTCCCCCGACCACATCCACGTCGATCAGGTCGCCAAAATGAATTAAGTCTTCGTAAGATATTTTTTCTTCAGTTTGAGGATGAGCCCGCTCGGTATTCTGAGCCGAAATGAGCCCGTAGATGGTCAGCAGTATTGCGCACGCCGTTAACCCGTAGAAAAATCTCGAAATTCGACGTAGTACAAAATGCTTGGGGATATACATCAGATCGCACGGACGAGAGGTATGCTATTTTTCGTTCGCAAGACGGCGTTTCTTTTTCGAACTCGATCGTGAGTCGACCGTACCGGGCACGGCAAATCCTTTAAATTCCCAATTACAACCGTCACAAAGGAGATTGTAGCGGAAAAATATCTTGGAAAAGATCGAGGTTGGCCGATAACCGCGCCGAATACGGCTGCTCTTACATTTTGGGCATCTTTGGGAAATCATATTTGGTCATTAAAAAGGTTAACAGTGTCACCCATTAATGCCCAATCCTCATCGCCCATT
>JBGSXN010000175.1:0-11802 GCA_041751355.1 Pyrinomonadaceae bacterium | reverse complement strand
AGGACATGGGCCAGGTAATGAAAGCCGCCCAATCCCGCCTCGCCGGCACCTCCGTCGACGGAAAAGCACTCAGCGAGGCAGTCAGGGCAAAGCTGCAAGGCTAGATAGTGAACTGCAAACAGTGATGGGTGACGGGTTTCATCACTATTCACTATTCACTATTCACTATTGACTCTTCCCTCTTATGCTAAAATTTCGCCATGACGAACCTCCAATACATAATTGATGCGGAAGGTCATAAAACCGCGGTTGTTCTGCCTATCGAAGATTACGAAGAGATGCTCGAGGACCTGCATTTGAGTGAGGTCTATCGATCCACGAAAGACGAACCGAAACGTGACTTTCTCGAACTAGTAAACGAGATGCGCCGCGACGGCGAGATCGATGCATAAGATCACCATCACCCGGTCCGCCGAAAAGGACCTTAGGAAACTCGACCGCCAAGTTAAGAACCGCATCGTTAACGAGATACTTTCGCTCGCCGCCGACCCGCGTCCGCCGGGGGTGCGAAAAGTTGTGAGCGAGGAGCGTCTTTGGCGGATCCGCTCCGGCGATTGGCGGATCGGCTACGAGATCGACGATTCCGCAAAGGAAGTAACAGTGATCCGCGTCGGCCATCGGAGCGAGTTTTACGATTGAAGTGACTGCCGTCACTATTCCCTGTTCACTATTCACTATTCACTATTAACTTTTTCACCTTTTCACTTTTTCACCTTTTCACTCTTATCTGTGCTATCTTTCCCTAACGTTTTTTGGACGCAAGCTTTCCACCTTGCGGCAGTTGCAGTTTAATTTGTTTGTAATGCGAAAGGCTTCGTTCGGAAACGGGCGAAGGCCTATTATCCAGACCTTCTTCTCAATCATGTCGGGTGAATTCCATCAGTTTTTGAAGGACTTTGTTCTGCTGGATCGTCGACTAGCCGATCATGTTGACCTCGACGCAGCTCTTTATCTAATCGACGGTAATCTTCTCCATCATGTCGCCGATACTACCAATGACCCGGGTCTAATAGGACATCCCCTTGATGTCGATGACTCTCTGGCCGGAAAATCTTTCCTTGAGAAAAAGATAGTCATTGATTCGAACCTCGGCCGGCACCGAACGTTTACAGACATGAAGAATGGAACCAATCTCTTTAAGGCGGTCGCATGCCTTCCGATACTTACCGATTCTTCATCCATTGGTGTCATCACGCTAGCGAGTACGAAAGACTTAGACTTGGAGCCGCATATTCCCCGTTTGCACTTTTTAAGTGTAGTTTTGGCATATGTAGAGGCATACCGGCAGAAAGATCGCCTTGCACTTCAGTCTTACTCCCGCTCGCTTGGCTCGGCGCTTGCCGAACTTAGACGAGAACTTCGTTACACTCAGGCAAATGTCGCCACGTTGATGCGAATAAACCGAATCACTGTATCTAGTTGGGAATCAGGACGGCAGAGTCCTTCACTGGGTCAGTTGCGAGCGTGGTGTACCGCTCTGGGACTGCTGGCTCACGGTGAACGGAGCCATGTGCAAGTTGTAGATATTTCGGCCGAGTTACTGCGGACTCTTCAACATTCCCCCGAGGAAATGGCTCGGCTTAGTTCCCAACAATTTGAACATTTTGTTGCTGGTCGGCTAGATCGTATGGGATACGACGTGAGGCTGACCGGCCCCACCAGTCTGCGCGACGGGGGTGTAGATCTTGTCGCTGTTCCCAAGGTCAGGACACTTGGAACGTTCGTCCTCGCTGGTCAGGTCAAACACCATAGTACTGGTCGAAAAACGGGGCGCTCCGCTGCCGACCGACTCCTCTCTTGGAAAGATGGCCCGTTCAAGTTTGGCCTGTTGGTAACCAACACTAGCTTCTCGAAAGACGCGCTATGGGCTGCCGCTCAGCCCAAGAACAAGGATTTTCTTCTTCTCCGAAACTTCTTCGACTTGAAACGGTGGTTAGAGGAAAATTTCTGGTCTGAAGATGAGTGGAGAGAACTCCCTGATGAGATAAATCTCGCCCCTGGTCTAACTATCAAAGTTCCCAAGCCCACCCTCCCGTATGTGAAATCGATATGGCCGATGGATATCGAGATACAGTAGGGATGACAACCGAATGAGACGGCATGGGCATGGAAATATAATTGTCCCTCGTTCAGCAGCTTTCAGCGCACTTTCTAACAAAGGCCTCGTCACCGACGGGCTCTTCCATGTATGCATTAAAAACATAATACGGCTATAATTCATCAATGTCTGCACTCACACTTTCCGAACTTGATCGTCTAATACCTAAACTCGCTAAAGACGAGAAAGAACTCGAAAAGATTAGGAACGAAGTCTCCGAACGGAAAACCCTTCATTCAATATTAGTTGGCGACGCTCAAGACCTCTCACAGATTCCCAATGAGTCCGTACATCTTGTCTTAACATCGCCGCCATATTGGAACTTAAAGGAATACAACGACCACGCGGAACAGCTTGGGCACGTCGATGATTACGAAACGTTTCTCGACAAACTCGATTCCGTTTGGGGGGGGTGCTTTGACAAGCTGGTTGTCGGCGGTCGGATGATTGTAGTAGTCGGTGATGTCTTGCGTTCGAGACGAGCGCACGGAATACATAAGGTTGTCCCACTTCACGCAGACATACAGGTTCGATGCGAAAAGATTGGTTTTGACAATCTTGCTCCGCTTTTCTGGCATAAGATATCCAACGCCAGTTTCGAGGTTAAAGGAAACAGCAAGTTTCTCGGAAAGCCTTACGAACCCAACGCCGTAATTAAGCACGACGTTGAGTACATACTGATGCTGCGTAAGTCGGGAGGTTACCGAACTCCGAGTCCCGAACAACGCAGACTCTCAATCATTTCAGAAGTAGAATTCAATGAATGGTATCAACAGATTTGGACGCTCACCGGAGCTTCAACGACGAAGGGACATCCTGCGCCATTTCCAGAGAAACTTGCAAACCGTTTGATTAGAATGTTTAGCTTTGTTGGCGATACCGTTCTCGATCCTTTTCTGGGTTCCGGTACAACCATGATTGCGGCAGCCAAAATCGGACGCAATTCGATTGGAATTGAGATTGACGAAGATTACGCTTTGCAATCAAAAGCCCGAATGGAAAAGACCTTCGGAATGTTTGATCGCGAGATCATTTATCTAAATTTCGCCAAGATACCTCATGAGCAAACTGTTGCCGCTTGATTTCGAAGAAAGGATTCGTCGAGCAGTCCAGCAGTTTTGGATCGGAAGGCTTAGTTCGTCTGTTACAAGTCAAGAAGGTGGCCGTGGCTCAGTAATCGGTGGCAAGAACCTTGATGGATTCTCGGAACTTATCCGCGAAGTAGCTCTTTTCTCGGAAATTCCGACGGAGAACATCATCGTCACTGGAAAATCTAAGTTAACAATCCCTGGATATTTCCGTCCGACAAAGATGTGGGACGCGCTTGTCGTTTACAAACGGCACCTAGTTGCGGCATTTGAATTGAAGTCGCAGGTCGGTCCGTCTTTCGGAAATAACTTCAACAACAGATCGGAAGAATCAATTGGTTCGGCGGTTGACTTCTGGACGGCACACAGAGAAAGTGGTTTTCGGGGGTCGGAAGGTGGCAAGCTATTTGAGCTTGCCGACGGCAAACCTCCTTTTCTCGGTTATCTAATGCTTCTTGAAGAATGTCCCGGTTCGACGTCTCCTGTTCGCGTCGATGAATCGCACTTCAAAATTTTTCCTGAATTTATTGGTTCGTCGTACTCGACCCGATACCAACTATTGATTGAACGGCTTGTAGCCGAGAAATGGTACTCATCAGCCAGTTTGATTCTTTCTGACAGAGAAAATGGCGGCAACGTTGGTGAATATTCCTCGCCAACTGAAGTTTTATCGCCCCGTTCACTATTCGCTGACTTCGCGGCCGCGCTGCTATCGGCCAAAGAGACCTATTAAGACTGCAATGGCATATAAAGTAGCTTATCTATTTGGTGCTGGTGCTACTCATGCCGAAGTAATGAACTCGACAGAAAATGCTGATGAAGCCTTCAGAGAAAAGTATGGGCTCTTGATTTCTCATGTTTCAAAGCGGGTGATTAAGAAAGTCAACGAAAAGGTTTCTTGGATGAGGGATCGTGAAGATATTTTCGCTTCGCGTAAAGGTGCTTTCAATATTGAGCTGCTGATTAGCCTATTCGAAAACAATCGGGTTCCCGATCGTGTAATTCGAAGCTTGAAGAAGGCGGTTGAGGAGGACATTAGGGGTGTTCTGTCTGACAACAGAAGACGAAAATTTTACCTGCACAACGCTCTTATAGAACTGCACCGAATGATTAGCGACAGGGAAGAACTGATCGGAACCATTTCCTTAAACTATGACACCGTTCTCGATGACGCTTACAAACTAAACGGTCTTGTTCCACATTATTGTTTGTCATCGGAGAACAGGGACGGAACGTCCCTGTTGAAGCTTCATGGATCTTTTGATTGGGTGAAAGGCGTGTCAATTGATGGGAGAAGAAGGCCGGTTGACATCATTCCAATTGGAATGAACAAAAACTATTTGTTTCCACCTTATAATTTTGTCTGGGCCAAGGCATACGAGTTGCTCAAAAGGTGTGACGTCCTCCGCATTATCGGGTGCTCTTTAAGTCAAACAGATCTGGGATTGGTTGATCTGCTATTTAAGGCGCATTCCGACAAAGGGGCGGGCATTAAATTAAAGGTGATAGATTTCCAACCGGACAATGGATATCACTCAATAAAAACCAATTACGGATTCTTCCCGGATATTGTTGAGCCAAATCCGCCGCAAGAGAGAGTGAACCTTGGAGATAGAGAAGAGCTTTTGATTGCCGACATTCAGATGTCCGATTACGAGAATGGAAATCCCTTTAAGATTTGGCTCAAAGCCAAGGCACGAACAATGTTTAGCGAATTAGAAATTGAACAGACGAAGTATCTGAAGAAATGCTTCTAACATAATAAATCGAGATGAAGGCAAAAACGTCGGATTCAAAAGAAACAAGATTACTGAAGAACATCCCAATACGAGAGTTCATTGATTCGTATGTTTACCGAATTGATTTGGACGCGGACTATCAGCGTGAAGTAATTTGGAGCCGCAAGCAGCAGTTAGAGTTACTTGATTCAATAGTTAAGGATATTGATATTCCCAAAGTCTATTTAGTTAAAGTAACGGATAGCACACAATTCGATTACGAATGCATTGATGGAAAGCAGCGAATGACCACTCTTTTGAACTTCATCAAGCCCGACCCGAATGAGAGATCTCCTTTGACTGTTGAAGTTCTAGGAAAAAACTATACTTACCAACAGCTAAAATCAAAACATCCTACTATTGTAAAAGACATCGATGACTATGAATTGAGCTTCACAATTTATGAACCGTTTCATGATGATGGAGAATTCATTAGGCTAATCTTCAGACGACTGCAACTTGGGGTTCGGTTGAACTCGGGCGAACTCTTGAAAACGCGAACTGGAACGATCCGAGACTTCATCTACAAAGAGATTGGAAATGACGGGCCATTTCTTCGACACTCGAATCTTTCACTGAAGAGATTCTCGAGACCATTCACACTCGCACAGATTTGTATCAATTCATTCGCCAAGGCCAACACTGGGGAATTCACTCGTGCCAGGTACGATGACCTCTCGGAGTTTTTTGAAGAGAATCACGACCTAGACAAGGGCGATGAAAATCTTCTGAGAATTAGAAACGTCCTCACGGAGATGGACAAAGCATTTGGAACAAGCGCCACAATAATTTCCAGTCGAGCGGTTGCTATCTCCGCCTACTTGTTTTCAGAAGAGCTGTTTGAAAACGGAAAAGACGATTTGCTTCGTGACTTTGCAAAATTCTTTATTAAGCTTCTTCAAGAAGTAAAGGAAAACATGAAACTAATTAGTGAATATAAGAACCCAAACAATCCTTACATCTTAGAAAATTTTCAAAAATATGTTCTTCAAGCGTCGGTTGAAGGATACTCTGTAAAAAGGCGACATGAGTTTTTATCGAGGGCTTTCGAGTACTATCTTAATCCGAAGACGAAAGGGAAGATTATTAATGACTAGAAGCTAAGAACGGGGATCATGCTGCGATTCTGTGATTCTTCACTCGGTTAAAATTTCAATATCGCTGGGATTGAACCTAATCTTGCTCTTCCGCGGGTTCCGATAAAATGGCCATATCGAATTCCATCGCGAATGTTTGTGCCGCCGCCGGGATGAATGAGCCATGCAAAGATCGGCGCGTCTGTCGAAGATGATGCTTTTTAACAGTTTTGTTATATTTGTGAAAATAATTGTTGCATTCTTCTTCGAGATGGGTATTGGTTCATTTTATGGCAGATCTTCCTGCAAAAGAGTCGGACGGTCAGAAGGTTATTAGGACAGCGAAAGAGCTGGATATCAGTCTCGAGGATGCGGCGGTCACTTGGCGTTCGAGCTGGCGTTTTCGGATGAGGGTTTGCGGCGGGCGATCTTTGAGATCATTGACCAGCTCGATGCCGAAGCGGTGAAAAAGGGCGAGCCGTTTGGGCTGATCCTCACATACGCGGTCGAGCTGGGCCTCGACGGCATCCGCGTGGGCCGTTACGCCGACGAGGTCCCGCCCGGCCAGGTAGTCACCCTGACCCCGACCGACAGGGCCAGGATCCTGCTGAGGATCAAGGACAATTTTCCTACCCAGCAGTTTCTCGGACCGATCATAATGAACCGGCCCGTGTACGAGTTTGAGAACGAGGAGCTGCCCGAGTTCTTGAGGGATTCCGACATCAACAAGCTCCCCTCCTTGGCTGAGGAGGGGTGCCCGGAAGGGCGGGGTGGTGTGACCGATAGCGTGGATGCCGAAGCAGAGCTGCCCGAGTTCCTTAGAGCTTCCGAACCCACCGGCGTCATCCCCCGCAACATTCCCGTTCGTCTCACTTTGGACGAACGCTTTCCCTTCCTATCCGCAGCCGCTTCGCGGTCTATTCTTAGGGCTCCCCTCCTTGGCTGAGGAGGGGTGGCAGACCGACGTTCTTTGTCGGGCTGACGGGGTGGTTTGTTCTTGTCGCCTAGGTCTTTCGAGCTGGAATTGAGGATCAATATCCGTCGCAGATCAAACCACCCCGCCCTACCGGGCACCCCTCCTTACCCAAGGAGGGGAGCTTATGAATTTGATCACAAACCAAACTGAGACGAAGCTTGCACAAACCACCGGGTGGTTTTAAGGTTTAGTTCTTAAGGCTCCCCTCCTTGGCTAAGGAGGGGTGGCAGACCGACGCTTTTTGTCGGGCTGACGGGGTGGTTTGTTCTGTGTGACCGTGGGTTCTTTTGGGGCTGAAACAACATCCGTCCCAGAGCAAACCACCCCGCCCTACCGGGCACCCCTCCTTACCCAAGGAGGGGAGCTTGTTGTATAGTTTCAGGCATGGTCGAGCATTACGCAGATAAGGTGCATAATCGACTCAAGAGAAAGGCATTCCGCAAGAAGCTGCGTAATGATCTAACTCCTGCCGAGGCCGCACTCTGGAGGGTGCTACAGCGATCAAAGGTCGAGGGGCGAAAGTTTAGACGGCAACACAGTGTCGGGTCGTACATCCTTGATTTCTATTGCCCAGACGAATACCTCGCGATCGAACTTGACGGCGAAGTCCACAGAGATCCTCGCAACTATGAGCATGCTCAGAGACGCCGTCTGTATCTCGAAGGCAAGAACATTAGGGTCTTGAGGTTCGAAAACTACCTTGTGTTCGACGAACTCGAATTTGTCCTTCACCGGATCAAGTCCGAGTTTGGCTGGTGGAAAAGGGAAGATCTCAAATAAAAAGGTTGCGGCCGCTTTCGGCTGACGGGGTGGTTTGTTGTCGGGCAGGAATCACGGAAACTAGACATCTTTCAGATCACATGTTGGAAAATGTTCGTCTCAGGTCAAACCACCCCGCCCTACCGGGCACCCCTCCTTAGCCAAGGAGGGGAGCTTGATCAGCCGAAGATATTCCTGACCTTATCGATAAACGACTCGTCTGAGAAATCGGCGTCCTCTACTTCCGCAAGCTGTTCGAGCAGCTTTCGTTGTTCCTTGGTGAGCGTTTTGGGCGTCACGAGCGTAACGGCGACGAATAGATCGCCTTTGCCGCGGCCGCCGAGGTTGGGCATTCCCTGTCCTTTGATCCTGAAGACCGTGCCGGTTTGTGTTCCGGCCGGTATCTTCAGGTCCTCTTCGCCGTCGAGGGTTTTTACCTGGATATCGGCTCCGAGCGCGGCCTGAGCAAATGTGATCGGGACCGCGGAATAAAGGTCTGCCCCTTGGCGTTCGAAATTATCATGCGCCGCGACGTGAAGCACGATAAAAAGGTCGCCCGACGGGCCGCCGTTTACGCCCGCCTCGCCCTCACCGGTGACGCGAAGCCGCGAACCCGTGTCTACGCCTGCCGGGATCTTGATCTCGATCGTCTTTTCCTTCTCGATGCGGCCTTGTCCGCGGCATTTGCTGCAAGGCGATTTAATGATCTGCCCCTTGCCTGAACAATTCGAACATGTTCGCATGACGCTGAAAAAGCCCTGCTGATATCGTGTCTGCCCGCTGCCGCCGCATGTAATGCAGGTTTCGGCCGTCGAGCCTTTCTCGGCTCCGGTTCCGGTACACTCATCGCAGGTTTCGAGCCGCGGGATACGAAGCTTTTCGTCTTTACCGCTCGCGGCGTCCTCGAGCGATATCTCGAGATCGTACCGCAGGTCGGAACCCCGCTGAACGGTCGTGCGGCGTCCGCCTCTCTGGCCGAACATGTCACCGAATCCGAAGATATCGAATATATCTTCAATATTTGAAAACCCCGGGTCAAAGCCGGGCCCTGCCCCCGCAGCCGCATGGCCAAAGCGGTCGTATGCAGCCCGTTTCTGGCCGTCGGACAGCACAGAGTATGCCTCAGCCGCCTCTTTGAACTTTTCTTCAGCGTGCGGGTCGTCAGGGTTCTTATCCGGATGGTGTTTTACCGCCAAGGTACGATAGGCTCGTTTGATCTCAACCTCGGTCGCATTGCGGGAAACGCCCAGAATTTCGTAGTAATCTCTCTTCGACATAGACAAATAAAGCGCCAGCCCAATATTAAATGAACTGACGCTCCAATATTCTGCGACATTTGCCTCTTTTCTTCAAGTTCTCGTGGAGTCGTCCGAATCCAGAGTTTCTGCTTTACGCCATCGCCAGCATAGCAGCGGTGATCTTATTCGCGGCACTCTCGACTCGGTCGAGCTGCGCCTTGATCTCGGCCACATTTGTGGACAGGAGCACCTCTTCGGCCTCGGTGAGCGTCCCGTTGATCATCTGCTGTTCGTCCATATCGAGCGATTTGCCGATCTCTGCCATAGCCCGGCGAGAGTTGCGAATAAGCGTGTCGAGACGATTGCGTTCGACGATCAGTTCTTTTTCATCGCGATCCTTTTCGATCGACGTTTCGGCCTCGATGATAAGGCGTTCGATCTCGTCGGGCGACAGGCCGGATGAAGGTGTGATCTGAAGGGCCTGTTCGAGGCCGGTCATCTTGTCTTTGGCAGATACGCTGACGATGCCGTTGGCGTCTATCTCAAATGAAACGTCGATCTGCGGCAGCCCGCGAGGTGCCGGCGGGATGCCGACAAGCTCAAACTTGGCCAGGCTGCGATTAGCACTGGCGATCTCGCGTTCGCCCTGCAAAATGTGTATCTCAACCGACTGCTGATTGTCGACAACCGTTGTGAAGGTCATCGTATTCTTTAGCGGAATGGTTGAGTTTCGTGAGATCAGTTTCACATACAACCCACCACGTGTTTCGAGGCCGAGGCTCAGCGGCAGCACGTCCAGAAGTACAATATCCTTGATGTCGCCCGTCAGAACTCCGCCCTGGATCGCCGCACCCATTGCAACAACCTCGTCCGGGTTGATCTCGGCCGAAGGCTCTTTTCCAAAAACCTCGGTAACTGTACGGGTTATGATCGGGGACCGTGTCTGACCGCCGACCAAAATGACCTTATCTACATCGGATGGCTGGAGTTTGGCATCCCAGAGAGCCTTTTGACATGGCTCGACGGATGACTCGACAAGGTCCTTGACCAGGCTTTCGAAGACCTCTCGACTGAGTGTCGCGTTAATATGCTTCGGCCCCGAGGGGTCGGCCGCGATAAACGGCAGGCTGATCGTCGTTTCGGTAACGCTTGAAAGCTCGCATTTGGCCCTTTCCGCAGCTTCCTTAAGCCTTTGCAGGGCGAGTCGGTCGCCTTTGAGGTCGATGCCGTTCTCTTTTTCAAAGCCCTCGACCAGCCAGTCGATGATCCTGTGGTCAAAATCTTCGCCGCCGAGAAACGTATTTCCCGACGTAGACAGAACCTCGAATACACCGTCGTTGATCTCGAGTATCGAGATATCGAATGTTCCGCCGCCAAGATCGTATACCGCGATCTTTTCGGTCTTGCTTTTGCCAAATCCGTAAGCCAGCGCCGCGGCCGTCGGCTCGTTGATTATACGTTCAACCTCGAGCCCCGCGATCTTGCCGGCATCACGTGTCGCCTGCCGCTGCATATCGTCGAAATAGGCCGGAACAGTAATGATCGCCTCGGTGATCTTGTCGCCGAGGAATTCCTCGGCCGCCTGCTTGAGCCGCTGCAGAACGATGGCAGAGATCTCAGGCGGGCTGTAAATGCGGTCAAGCACCTTGATATGAGCATCGCCATTCGGTGCCTTTACGATCTCGAATGGCACTGTCGTGCGCATCTTTTCGACCTCGGGCGCATCGAATTTTCGCCCAATTAGCCTTTTTACGGCATAGAGCGTATTTGCCGCATTGGTGACTGCCTGTCGCTTGGCGATCTGACCGACAAGGCGTTCGTCCTTGTCGGTAAAACCAACAACAGACGGCGTCGTTCGGCCACCCTCTTTGTTCGAAATGATCTGGACCGTACCGCCCTCGAGGACGGATACACAACAGTTTGTCGTGCCAAGATCGATGCCTATTACTTTACCCATAACGTTGTTTTCCTTAGATCTATAAGTGTAGCGGTGGTTTAGACTGTCTCGGCTGCAGGGACATCGAGATCAGGGGGATCGAGATCAGGTGGATCGAGATCCGGGAGAGTCGAAGGATCCGGCCTGCCATTAGCGGCCGGTGGTGGCTTTGAAGGAGACGTAATTACCTTGACCATAGAGTGCCGGATGACACGGTTACCGATGCGATAACCGCGAAGCATCTCTTCGGAAATTGAGTTCGCCGGCAGGTCCTCGCGGGATTCTGTGGCTACAGCCTCGTGAAAGTTCGGATCAAACGTTTCACCCACCGTCTGGATCGGCTGAACGCCCATTGACATGAAAACCTCATTTACCTGTTGGTTGACCAGAGCTATGCCATCAAAAAATTGCTGAAATTCAACACTTCTTTGTGCCTGTATGCCTTCGGCAGACCGGAGAGCTCGATCGAGATTATCCAGCACCGGCAGCATTTGAGATGCAAGCGTGCTTATCTGTTCGATAAATGATCCGCGACGCTCCCGGTCCATCCTATATTTGAAATTCTCAAAATCTTTGAGCCGGCGGTCGCTTTTTTCCTGAATATCGTTACGTTCGGCACGGATCTCTTTTATGCGCTGCTCTAGGCTGGCGATCTCATTCTGGAGCTCATAAACCTGGGTTTTGAGTCCGGCTGGCTGAGGCCCGCCCCCGTTGCCATTAGCGGCATGAACGGGCGACAGTTCGGCCTGTACAAAGTCGGGCACCGTGTCGGGATCAAAGTCGGATTCCTCGATCTCGATCGTCAGATCCGACGTTATGTGCAGATCCTTTTCCTTTGCCTCTAGCTCTTTAA